>JALRKL010000115.1 GCA_023268875.1 Bacteroidia bacterium | reverse complement strand
TCGTAAGGTATTCCGTCAAATGGGTACTGGTGGAGCACGTCACGGTTCTTTGAAAGCTGGTATTTATGTAGGTGGTGCTCGTATCCACGGTCCCCGTCCACGTGATTACAGTTTCAAATTGAATAAAAAATTAAAGCGTTTGGCTCGTTTATCGGCACTTTCGTACAAAGCTAAAGATAACGCAATCGTAGTTATCGAAGATTTGCACATGGATACTCCGAAAACAGCTGAATTCAAGAATATGTTAGCGGCTTTGAAAATTACTGGTTCTTCTTTGTTGGTTACTTCAGAGAACAATACCAACGTATACCTTTCAGGTCGTAATCTACCAAACAACAATGTAATGTGTGCGGCTGACTTGAATACTTATCAGGTATTAAAGTGCAAAAGCTTAATACTTACAGAAGGAGCATTGAACAAGTTACAAGAGAATAAATAAGATGATACTTAAAAAGCCATTGGTAACCGAGAAGTCTAGTTCGTTGATGGACAAGAAGGGTAAGTTTGGTTTCGTTGTGGATACTAAAGCCACTAAAGACGAAATCAAGCAAGCTGTTGAGTCTTTCTATGAAGTAGAAGTTGAATCGGTAAATACCATGATCCAGCGGGGGAAAGCGCGCAAGAATCGCCGCACAGGCCAAATCTCCGGTTATACTAACAAGTATAAAAAGGCCTTTGTAACACTTAAAGAAGGTTTTAACATTGATTTTTACAAAGACGTTTAAGACATGGGAGTACGTAGATTAAAACCAATCACACCTGGCATGAGAACGAGAGTGGCAAACACTTTCGAAGAAATTACTGCAAGTAAGCCAGAGAAGAGTTTGTTAGTGCCCATCAAGAAATCTGGTGGTCGTAACAATCAGGGACGTATGACTATGCGCTACATAGGTGGCGGTCACAAACGTCGTTATCGTATCATCGATTTTAAAAGAAATAACGTTACCGTTACTGGTGAAGTGAAAACAGTAGAGTACGATCCAAATCGTTCGGCTTTCATTTCATTGGTTGAATATTCAGATGGCGAAAAACGTTACATCTTAGCTCCAGGTGGCATCAAAGTGGGTCAAACTATTGCTCAAGGTTCAGGAGTTTCTCCCGATCTTGGAAATGCAATGCCTATGAAGGAAATGCCTTTGGGTACGTTAATCCATAATATTGAATTGCAACCAGGTCAAGGTGGACGTATATGTCGTTCAGCAGGAACCTATGCGCAGTTGATGGCAAAAGAAGGTAAATATGTTGCCTTGAAATTACCATCCGGTGAAAGCCGTTTCGTATTAGGGGAATGTATGGCAACCATTGGAGTTTTATCTAACAGTGAGCACCAACAAGAGGTTAAAGGAAAGGCAGGCCGTAGCCGTTGGTTAGGTCGTCGCCCAAGAGTTCGTCCAGCTGCTATGAACCCAGTAGATCACCCCATGGGTGGTGGTGAAGGCCGAAACAAAGGTGGACAGCCTCGTTCTAGAAACCTGATTTATTCACAAGGTCAAAAGACTCGTTCTCCAAAAAAGAATTCAAGTCGTTTAATCATTGAAAAGAGAAAAACCAAACGTAATAAATAATCACTAAGCACAAAAGGAAATGGCAAGATCAATTAAAAAAGGACCCTTTGTAGATATCAAATTGATGTCTAAAGTGGATGTGATGAATTCGGCTGGCAAGAAGTCTGTAATCAAGACTTGGTCGCGTCGCTCGATGATCATCCCTGACTTCGTGGGACATACGTTTGCGGTTCACAATGGGAATAAATTCATTCCAGTATATGTTACTGAGAATATGGTAGGACACAAATTTGGTGAGTTCGCACCCACCAGAACTTATAAAGGTCACGGTAAATAAGAAAAATGGAAGCTAAAGCAATTTTAAGAAACTGTCCTTTGTCACCACGCAAAATGCGTCTGTTGGCCGATCAGGTTCGTGGACAACGCGTGGAGCAAGCATTGAATATCCTTCAGTGGAATCAGCGCCCAACCTATGCGATCTTTTTGAGTAAACTCATCAAGAGCGGTATAGCAAACTGGGGAGTGATAAACGCTGACGGTCGTATCGAAGACAGCGAGTTGTACGTTAAGTCTATTACCGTAGACGGAGGATTGAGTATCAAACGTTTGAGAACAGCTCCTCAAGGTCGTGGATACCGTATCCGCAAAAGATCCAATCATGTTACTATCATTATCGATAGTAAATTAAGTCAAACCGAAACTGAACAAGCATAAAATGGGACAAAAAATTAACCCTATAGGATTACGTTTAGGTATTATCCGTGGTTGGGACTCTAGCTGGTATGGAGGTAAAGACTATGGAGATAAACTTGTAGAAGACGAAAAAATCCGTCAATATTTACGCGTGCGCATACCACGTGGTGGTATAGCCAAAGTAGTTATCGAACGTACATTAAAGCGTATCACTTTAACTATTAATACAGCACGACCTGGTATCGTTATCGGTAAAGGTGGTCAAGAGGTAGATGCAATCCGTGAGGAAATCAAGAAAATTACCGGTAAAGATGTTCAAATCAACATTAACGAAATCAAACGTCCTGAATTGGATGCTCGTTTAGTAGGTGAGAACATTGCACAGCAAATTGAAAATCGTTTTTCTTACAAGCGCGCAATTAAAAACGCTTTACAGAGCACGATGAAGATGGGTGCCGATGGAATAAAAATCCGTATTAGCGGTCGTTTGAACGGCGCTGAAATTGCACGTTCGGAGATTTACAAAGACGGAAGAACTCCTTTGCATACACTTCGTTCGAATATTGATTATTCGTTAATCGAAGCGCAAACCGTTTATGGTAAGATCGGAATCAAGGTATGGATTTGTAGAGGAGAGATTTATGGTAAAGTAGATTTGTCTCCAACTGCTGAATCAGATAAAAAAGGCCCACGTGGAAACGATCGCGGTAACGCTAATCGTGGTGGTGGCCGTGATAGACGTCGTCGTAATAATTAATGTGTAGATTATGTTAAGTCCAAGAAGAACCAAATATAGAAAACAGCAGAAAGGACGCGTTCGTGGTATCGCTGGTCGTGGTCACCGTATAGAATTCGGAAGCTTTGGTCTAAAATCATTAGAGCCAAGTTGGATTACCTCACGTCAAATTGAATCCGCGCGTATCGCGGTAACACGTTACTTAAAGCGTGAAGGGCAAGTATGGATTCGTATTTTCCCAGATAAACCTATCACCAAAAAACCAGCAGAAGTTCGTATGGGTAAAGGTAAGGGTGCTCCTGAATATTGGGTAGCACGTGTTAAGCCTGGAACCATCATGTTCGAAGTTGGAGGTGTACCTTTAGAAACGGCTAAAGAAGGAATGCGATTGGCAGCTCAAAAGCTACCTGTAGCATGTAAGTTTACCGTACGTCCGGATTATAACGAAGAAGACTAAAATGAAGTATTCAGAAATCAAAGAACTTCCAAACAAAGAGTTGGTTGAACGTTACAAGGAAGAGCGTGTTCGCTATCAGAAGATGCAATTTCAAAACGCCGTGGCTCCTTTGGATCAACCTCACAAGTTACGCGAAACGCGTCGTGAGATTGCCCGTTTATTGACGGAATTAAATAACCGCCGCCATGAAGCACAGCTTAAGGCAGCAATGAATCAACAAGAAATAGAAAATTAAATATAAATGGAAGCAGTAAGAAACGCTCGTAAGGAGATCATCGGTACGGTAACCAGCAGCAAAATGGATAAGACCATAGTTGTTGCAGTTGTTCGTAACGTAAAGCATCCTAAATATGGTAAGTACTTCAAGAAAACGAAAAAGTTTGCCGCGCATGACGAAAACAATGAGTGTGCAGAAAACGACATCGTTCGCATCATGGAGACTCGCCCTTTAAGTAAGTCTAAACGTTGGAGATTGGTTGAAATCGTTGAAAAAGCTAAGTAATCATGGTACAACAAGAAAGTAGATTAAAAGTAGCGGATAATAGCGGAGCCAAAGAGGTTTTGTGTATTCGTGTATTAGGCGGAACCAAACGTCGTTACGCCAGCGTTGGAGACAAGATCGTGGTGAGCGTAAAGCACGCAGCTCCTGGAGGAAACGTTAAGAAAGGTGCCGTTTCAAAGGCTGTTGTAGTGCGCGTGAAAAAAGAAATACGCCGCCCAGACGGTTCATATATCCGTTTTGATGAAAACAGTTGCGTTTTGTTAAACAACTCAGACGAACCAAGAGGTACTCGTATTTTCGGGCCTGTTGCTAGAGAGTTGCGCGACAAGCAATTCATGAAAATTGTTTCATTAGCCCCTGAAGTATTATAATTAAAGACATGGCAAACAGACAGAAACTACATATCAAAAAAGGAGACACCGTGACGGTTATCTCCGGTGATGATAAAGGTAAAACCGGTCGCGTATTGACGGTTTATCCTGAGAAACTTCGTGCCATCGTAGAGGGCGTGAATATTGTTACAAAACACCGCAAACCAACGGCTCAAAATACATCTGGTAGCATCGAGAAAATCGAAGCGCCGATCCACATTTCGAAATTAATGGTTACCGTTAACGGTACTGCTACTCGTGTGGGTCGTAAGATGAATGAGAACGGAAAATTACAGCGCGTGGCTAAAAAAACAGGTGAATTTATTAACTAATTAGAAAAATGAGTTACACACCGAGATTAAGAACTAAATATTTTGAAGAAGTTGTGCCCGCGATGCAGGCCAAATTCAATTATACGAATAGCATGCAGGTGCCACGTATCGAAAAAATCGTTTTGAACCAAGGTATTGGTGCTGCGGTTAATGATAAGAAAATGGTAGACTCTGCTATTGAGGAAATGACTAAAATTACGGGTCAGCGCGCAATTCCAACTATTTCTAAAAAGGCGATTTCTAACTTTAAGTTACGTGAAAATATGCCTATTGGATGTAAAGTAACGTTGCGTCAAGAACGTATGTACGATTTCATCGATCGTTTGATTTCTGTGGCAATGCCACGTATCCGTGATTTTCAGGGATTGAAAACAAAAGGTTTTGATGGAAGAGGTAACTGGACTATGGGTATTACGGAACAAATCATTTTCCCTGAAATTGATATTGACAAAGTAAGCCGTATTTCAGGTATGGACATCACCGTAGTTACTACTGCTAAAACGGATGAAGAGAGTTTGGAATTGTTACGTTTAATGGGTTTCCCCTTTCAAAAAGATTAAAAAATGGCAAAAGAAAGTATAAAAGCTAGACAGCGTAAACGTGAGAAAATGGTGGCTAAGTTCGCCGAGAAGCGTGCGCAATTAAAGGCGGAGGGAAACTACGACGAATTGCAAAAGCTACCTCGCAATGCGTCTCCCGTACGTTTGAGAAATCGTTGTAAGATAACGGGTAAGCCTAGAGGTTATATTCGTGTTTTTGGATTATGTCGTAATCAGTTCCGTCAGTTGGCGAGCGATGGCAAAATCCCAGGTGTAACAAAATCAAGTTGGTAAAATACAAAAGCAATGACTGATCCTATTTCAGATTATCTAACCCGTTTACGTAACGCAATGAAAGCCAACCACCGTGTGGTTGAGATTCCCGCGAGTAACTTGAAAAAAGAGATTACCCGTGTGTTGTACGAAAAGGGATACATCCTTAAATATAAGTTTGAGGATACCGAAAATAAACAAGGCGTTATTAAAATCGCCCTTAAATATCATCCACAAACCCGTCAAGCCGCTATACAAATGCTGAAGCGCGTGAGTACTCCCGGTTTGAGAAAATATGCCGACAAAGAAAACCTTCCACGTGTAATGAATGGATTAGGTGTGGCTATTTTAACGACTTCCAAAGGTGTAATGACCGATAAAGAAGCTCGTCAATTGGGTATTGGTGGTGAAGTTTTGTGTTTCATTCAATAATAAAAATCAATAAATAAAAAATATGTCACGCGTAGGAAAAGCTCCCATTAGCATCCCAAAAGGAACAGATGTAACAATCGTTCCTGGTATGGTAACTGCTAAAGGGCCAAAAGGAGAATTGTCTCAAGAAATCCCTGCCAACTTTGAAGTGAAAGTTGAGGAGGGTGTGATGACAATACATCGCCCAAGCGACAGTAAACAAGATAAAAGCCTTCATGGTCTTTATCGTTCTTTGCTAAACAACCTAATCGTAGGTGTTTCTGAAGGACATTCTGTCAACCAAGAACTGGTCGGTGTAGGTTACAAAGTTTCAAACCAAGGTAACTTGGTTGAATTCGTAGTAGGTTACTCGCACAAAATCTTGTTGCAAGTTCCTTCAGAAATTTCAGTAACTACTGAAACTGTAAAAGGTAAGAATCCAAACATCACTATGACTTGCTGCGATAAGCAGTTACTAGGTCAAGTGGCTGCCAAGATTCGTTCCTTCCGTAAACCTGAGCCATACAAAGGAAAAGGTATCAAATTTGCGGGTGAAGTTCTACGTAAAAAAGCGGGTAAATCTGCTGCTAAAAAATAATTGTAAATCATGGCAAAGACTAAAGTTTCTAGAAGAGATAAGATACGTAAACGCGTTCGCGGCGTGATTTCAGGTACCGCTGCTCGTCCACGTTTAAGTGTTTACCGCAGTAATAAAGATATTTACGCGCAGTTAATTGATGACGCAAACGGAGTTACATTGGCTTCAGCTTCATCTCGTGCTAGTGAAATATTGGATATGAAAGATACCAAAGTTGCGAAAGCGGCATTGGTTGGTAAAAAAATTGCTGAACTTGCGAAAACAGCAGGTATCGAGCAAGTAGTATTTGATCGTGGAGGATATTTATATCACGGTCGTGTTAAAAGTTTGGCCGACGGAGCTCGTGAAGGAGGTCTACAGTTCTAATTAGTTAAGTAAAACAACATGTCAAATTTGAATAATAATCAACGTATCCGTCCAGGTGATATCACCTTGACCGAGCGTGTTGTATCCATCAACCGTGTAGCAAAAGTTACCAAAGGTGGACGTACCTTTAGTTTTACTGCTCTTGTAGTGGTAGGCGATAGTAATGGTACTGTAGGTCATGGATTAGGTAAATCAGGTGAGGTTATCGAAGCAATAAACAAGGGTATCGAAGATGCAAAGAAGAACTTGATTAAAGTTCCTGTAATCAATGGTACCGTTCCCCACGAACAATTAGGTAAGTTCGGCGGTGGTCGTGTGTTATTGCGTCCAGCTTCTCACGGTACAGGTGTAATCGCCGGTGGTGCTATGCGCGCTGTTTTGGAAAGTGCCGGAGTTACCGATGTATTGGCTAAGTCTAAAGGATCTTCTAACCCTCACAACGTAGTTAAAGCTACTTTCAAAGCGCTTACAAGCATGCGCGATGCAAATAGTGTAGCTCAATTGCGTGGTATCAGTTTAAAACAAGTGTTTAATGGTTAATATCATGGCGAAGGTTAAAATCACACAAATCAAAAGTGGTATTGGATACCCAAAAAACCAAAAAGCGACACTTGTAGCTTTGGGGTTACGTAAAATGCATGCGAGTCGCGAAGTGGAATTGAACCCTCAAATCCAAGGAATGATTCGTACAGTTGAACACTTATTAAAAATTGAAAACGCCTAATGGACTTAAGTAATTTAAAACCGGCCGCTGGTTCGGTTAAAAATAGAAAGCGTATCGGTCGTGGTCAGGGTTCTGGTCGTGGTGGTACATCAACAAAAGGTCATAAAGGAGCTCAATCTCGTACCGGTTACTCTCGTAAAATAGGTTTCGAAGGTGGTCAGATGCCGCTACAACGCCGTATTCCTAAGGGGGGATTCAAAAATATCAACCGTGTTGAATATGCAGCAATAAATTTAGATGTATTGCAACAAATTTCAGAGGAGTTGGGAATTACTAAAATCGACCGTGATGTATTGTTGAACAAGAATTTAATCGGCAAACATGATCTTTTCAAAGTTTTAGGTCGTGGCGAGGTTAAATCTTCATTAGAAGTACATGCTAATAAATTTAGTGATACTGCTAAAAGTGCCATTGAAAGCGCTGGAGGAAGCGTACACGTAATCGAGAAATAATCATGAAAAAATTCCTCGACACCTTCAAACATATTTGGGCCATAGAGGAGCTCCGTAAGCGTATCACGTATACGCTTATGCTTTTGGTGATATACCGTTTGGGTTCCTACATAATCCTTCCCGGTATTGATGCTGAAATGCTCGAGGGATTGAGAGGACAAACCAAGAATAACATCTTGGGTCTTATCAATACCTTCGCTGGGGGAGCTTTTGCTCGCGGTGCTATATTCGCATTGGGAATCATGCCATACATTTCGGCTTCGATTTTCATGCAATTGGTATCTATTGCCATTCCGAGTTTCCAACGTATCCAAAAAGAGGGCGAGGAAGGCAGAAGAAAAATCAATCAGTATACCCGTATCCTTACCATTATCTTTACTTCAGTTCAAGCATACGCATATTTGAATAATATTATGAGTACGCCTGGCAATCAGGCCGCTCTTTTATTCAACTATGGCGATATGTTAAGCAAGAGTATGTTTATCATCACAAACATCTTCTTGCTAACCGCTGGTACTATGTTTACCATGTGGATGGGTGAGCGAATTACCGATAGAGGATTGGGTAATGGTATAAGTTTGATCATTATGGTGGGTATAATCGCCAGAATGCCGGCCGCTATAGTGGGTGAGTTTTTGTTCCGTTTGACTAAAGGGGGACCAATCTTGTTCATTGTAGAATTGGTAATATGGTTTATGGTTGTTCTTTTCGTAATTATGTTGACCCAGGGAACACGTAAAATTAGCGTTAATTACGCTAAGCGTGTTATGGGAAACCGTCAATATGGAGGAGCACGCCAATATTTGCCTATCAAAATTCTTGCTGCGGGTGTAATGCCAATCATTTTTGCACAAGCTCTTTTATTCTTGCCGGCGACGATCGGTAGTTTCTACACCGAAACTACAGCTCCCGGTTGGTTGTTGAGCTTAATGAACCCTTATAGTTTTGGTCACAATGCCTTTTTGGTTTTCTTAATTATTGTGTTTACATATTTCTACACGGTAATTATTTTCAATCCAGTTCAAATGGCCGATGACATGAAACGTAATAACGGTTTCATCCCTGGTGTAAAACCTGGAAAGCAAACATCTAATTTTATCGATAATGTAATTTCTCGAATTACTTTACCCGGTGCAATTTTTATCAGTATCATCGCTATTTTACCCGTATTCGCGGTAAAAGGGAATGTGAATCAAGAGTTTGCGCAATTCTTCGGAGGTACAAGTCTTCTTATTTTAGTAGGTGTTGTCTTAGATACCTTACAACAAATTGAGTCATACTTGTTAATGCGCAAATACGATGGTTTCATGAGCGGCGGTGGCCGGTTGAAAGGAAGAATGACAAACCAATACCAACAAGTTGATATTTAAAAATAAAATAACTATTTTTGCAACCCTTTTGATATGTCGAAGCAAGACGCAATAAAACAAGATGGTGTAATATCCGAAGCTCTTTCAAATGCGATGTTTCGTGTGAAATTGAGTAACGGGCATGAGATCATTGCCACGATTTCGGGTAAAATGCGTATGCACTACATTCGTATACTGCCAGGAGATAAAGTTCAAGTGGAAATGTCACCATACGACTTAACTAGGGGGCGCATAACTTTAAGATACAAGCACTAATTGATATGAAAGTTAGAACATCTGTCAAGAAACGCAGCGAAGACTGCAAGATCGTACGCCGTAAAGGTAGGGTGTACGTAATAAACAAGAAGAACCCTAAATTCAAACAACGTCAAGGATAAAAAAACATGGCTAGGATAGCAGGTATAGATATTCCCAAGAACAAACGTGGTGTTATAGGTTTAACCTATATCTACGGAATTGGCAGTAGCACAGCGGCGCAAATTTTAGATAGCGCAGGCATTTCACAAGATAAGAAA
>JALRKL010000215.1 GCA_023268875.1 Bacteroidia bacterium | reverse complement strand
GCAATGCATCTACCATAAACATCTGCGCTGAATCAAAATCGATTTCCGGACGCTTTTTGCGAAGAAAAGAAATGGTTTCGTTTGATGCGATTCGATAAATCCAAGTACTTAACTTGCTCTCAGCACGAAAACCACCTAGGTTCTTCCAAATCTTAATAAAAACCATTTGAGTAATATCATCGGCATCTTCACGAGAAACGACCATATTGCGCACATAGGCATAGATTCGAGATTGAAAACGCCGCAATACCTCTCGGAATGCATCTTCTAAGTAGATAGGTTTATGAAAATATGACACCAACTGGGTTTCATCCAACTTGGGAAAGTTGATACTAACGGCAGGGGTGCGTAGTTCGGTTTTTACTAAATCACGTTCGGGCAAACTCATAGTTCTGGCGATTGGTCTCACAAATATTACGCCCTATTGCAGGTTTAGACGCATTTGTCACCTTAAAGTTTAAGACACCCTATGTTAATTTAATAAAAAGTGTACATTAAATTGGAATAACAACAAAAAAGGCCTCGAATGAGGCCTTTTTTGTTGTCGTGACTAGTAGGAGTCTCGTACAGGAATATTTTATTTGATGCGACGTTCTTTGATACGTGCTTTTTTACCAATCTGCTCGCGAAGGTAAAATATACGTGCACGACGTACTTTACCATGACGGTTTACTTCAATTTTATCGATGTAAGGGCTGTGTAATGGGAATATACGCTCCACTCCTACTCCGTTAGAAATTTTACGCACGGTAAACATTTCGTTTACACCTGAATTACGGCGTTGCAAAACGTCTCCTTGGAACTGCTGAATACGCTCTTTACTACCTTCCTTGATCTTATAAAAAACTGTGATACGGTCACCCGCCTTAAAGTCAGGTAAATCGGTACGCAACGTTTCTTGAGTGATGCTATTTACTATTAAGTTCATGATTTTCGTTTCAAATCGGGGTGCAAATATACATAAATCTAATTCTGAAAACAATTGATTGCCGAATATTTTTAAATAAATCTCAACCAAACCCAATTTTCATATTGGTGTATTCGTTCTACCTTCAGATTTTCCTTTTTGCAATAGCGAAGTGCCTCTTTTTCAGAATCCGTAATTATACCCTTTGCACCCATGTTGCGAAAACGGTTAAATTCACTGCTGCTGTCTTGTAAATTGTACCAAGGAAAGCCTTTGGCGCCCACGTAATAAAAGTAAACACATCCCGATTGATCTGGGCCTACGATCCATAAATCTTCCGATTTACTGCAAGTTTGCATGTAGTCGCGTGCCTCTTTTTGTGTGAATACAATCGGCATTCCGGGCCTTCTATCATCAAAGTTATGCGACATGCGCAATAGCGACCATAAAGGGGCTAATACAATCAAATAAGGTACATACTGTATAAATCTTTGTTTATAAGCCTTCTTGTTCCAAACCTCATTTACAAATGCCGTCACGGCCAACGCTACAAACGGAACAAACAATAAGATATAATACCCGTGGTGCTCCAATTGGTGTTGCATGACCACATAATACAAAAGCGCCGCTAGCAACGAAAACAATACCCTTAAATCACGGGCATGACGCTTCAGTGTATAAAACAATCCTCCAAAAACCGGAATCAATAAAGGATACCCCACCCAGGTTTCGACCGTGTCGATCCCCATATTCTTTACCCATACTTGAAGTGCCGCAGAAACCGATTCTTTAAACCTGATGGCATGCACAAATTCATTAATACCATTCATGTCGGTCAAATACTTCGCCCATATATACCAAAATCCGGACCCGCCCAAGGCTAAAATACCGATGAATCCGTAACCAACGATATGTTTGCCATGAAAGGCCTTCCGGCGGATAATTTCCCCCAAGAAAATAAAACCAGGCACCAAGAACATCAATTTCGTCATTCCCGCCAAAGCCAGAATCAATCCAGCCCAAAAAGCGTCAATCCATTTTTGATTAGCCAAATAGCGATAAAACCACCACCACCCCCAAACCATAGCGGCAAGGGCCAATAAATCGGGTACCGCGGCAATGCTGTAATAATAAAACTCGGGTATGCCTATCAGGGCCAAGCCCCCCCAATACGCCGCATTCCCTCGGGGGAAATACAACCGAATTACCGCAATAGTTCCAGCTACCGCTAACAATGAAAGCCATAAACTGAACCACCGATGGGCGGTTTCCGAAAACCCGAATACCTTATATATAAGGGCTACAGAATAATCGTAGGAGGTGAACTGCGGACCGGTAATGCCGTTGGTGCCGTAATTTTTATCGATACGCGGATATAAAATATTCATATCCTTTTCGTAATAGTTCTTTGCTACCGCTAAGGTATTCACCTGTCGCCAAACGTGATTTCCCATGGCCACGCGATTCATATACGGTAAATGAATGACCACTTGCAGGATCAAAAGTGCAAAAAGCCATTTGTGTGTTTGTAAAAAACGCATCTTTAGAACGTATGATCGATAATGATTCTGGGTTCGCTGCCAAAAAACTTCACGATTAAGGAAAAGGTGCCCGAATGATGCTCATTCCCGTGAGCAACATCCCATTTTCCCGTTACTTGCGCCACTTGTTCTAGGGGATCTAAGAATTTAATCGATAAATTTTCAAACGATAAGTTTCCCATTTTTTCTTTCGTGGGATATGATTTCACATAGTTGCTTAATACCTGGTTGTAACCGTAGGTAACGCCTTTACTCGTGATAAATTGTAAAGAATCGGAATTCCAATATCCTTGCATATACCCTTGCATATCGCCATTGTTCCAAGCGTGTAATTGGTCATTTATTACTTTCGAAATCTTTGAAATTTTAAATTGGGTGATGCTGTTTTCGATGTGCTTTTTCTGCCTCTCGGGACCGTAAGGTTGGGCTAGCGCCGTGCTTTGGCTTCCCCCAAAAAAGAGAAGAATTAAGGCGCCTATTTTGAAGTTCGAAATCATGGGGTAAAAGTAATACCAATTCCGATATTATTCGAAAACAGTCCCGCAGATTGGTAAATCGTATTGGGCAAAAACGTGCTATTATCGTTTTTTAACAATGATAAAACGCCATACGAGGCACTTGCCGCTATGGACCAATGGTCGTTTAAGGGATACCGGAGTCCTATTTCGGCCAAAGCTCCCAATTTACGCATGCCTTTTTCCATATTCGGATCGAAACCTTCGGATTCTTCGGCCGCGATTAAAAACGCGCCTCTCAATCCGGCATGGGCCAAAACGCCTTCGTAAAAGCGCGCATAATAGAACCCGGTTTCCAGCCACTGATGGCGGATATGAAATATTCTAAAATCCATGGCCTCCGGATCGGTGCCTTTTCTGGAGCCACGTTCTGAAATGCCCAAACTGAATTCAATGGCTTCTTTTGTATTTAAAGACATTCCTACCAAGGCCTGAAGTTGAACGCCAAATTTATTATATCCAGAAACTCCGTCGCCGTCTAACTGACAAAAAAGCACTTGTGTACCTAATTCACCATAAAATTGATTGGCTTTTTGAAAGGAAGTCTTTTGTGAATAGCCGGTTTGTATCATGGAAATCAACGCAATTAGCCAAGCAATTTTCTTTCTCATTGTAGTAACTTCGTGCAAGTTCTCAATTTATGTTGGAAGAAGCAACCCCTTACGATTTTTTGATAGTTGGTGCCGGTATTGCCGGTGTTTCGTTGGCCTTAGAATTGCAAAAAAGGGGGCGTCGTATTGCGTTAATCGACAATGAAAACCCGAAAAGCAGCAGTCGCACCGCTGCCGGAATGATGAATCCGATGGTGCCCAGAAATGTTCAAAAGGCCTGGAAATGCGACGAAATATACCCTTCCGTTTTTGAATATTACGAAAATTGGGAGCATTTATTTGGGGCCAAATTCATCCATCGGATTCCAACGTTGCAGGTCCATAAAAACGCGCAACATACCAAAAATTGGACGAAAAGGTCGCGCGAGAACGGCTTCCAACAACATTTAAGTCCCATAGATCCTTCCGATTCGCACGGACTTCCCCTACCCTTTGGTGGGGCCTTGTGTCATTTATCGGGAAAGCTCGATGTAAAAGAGTTTCTAGACGCGGCGTATCTCTACTTTGCTCAAGGAGGTATTGATAAAATAAATCAAGACTTCCTCCATTCCGAACTCAAACGAGAAAACGACGTTTGGAGCCTCAACGATTTATGGTCGCGTCGCATTGTTTTTGCGGAAGGCATCGGTTTGTATGAGAATCCGTATTTCAACTATTTGCCTTTAGGGGCAACAGGCGGCGATATTTTGGAATTGGAAATAAATGACCTGCCTCAAGATTTCATTTTAAAACGCAAGGAGTGGTTGGTTCCTATTGGGGGCAATCGTTGGCTCGGGGGAAGCACGTATCACAACGAGAGTCTCAGTACCGTTCCCGAAGCGCATCACGCCGCTGAATTGATCGAATTATTTAAAGAATGGATTCCCCAAGAAATTAAATTGGTGTCGCACAGGCGGGCTCCGCGACCCACGGTAGCGACTTGGCGGCCGTTTTTAGGTCAGCACCCACAGCACGATACCTTATATATATATAACGGATTGGGATCTAAGGGCAGCAGTTTGGTCAGTTATTTAAGTCCAAGGTACGCCGATTTCCTGTGCAGTGGCAGCGAGTTGCCGGAGGAGGTGAATATTGCACGATTTGTACAAGGGCATTTTACTTAGTTAAAATAAGGGGTTGCTATTCGCATAAATCCCGGTAGTCTTGAATGAATTCTTCTCGAGTCATTCCTCAACCATCAATAGCTCATTAGGCGTAAAAAAGGCTTCCCCCGAAAAGAGAGAAGCCTTATCTATGTATGCCTTACGGCAGTATTTAAGCCATATTGTCTAAGAAATCGATAAACGTTTGAGGCGTGCTGATGATATTACAATTGCTTGGCACCTTCAAATCGCGGCGACGCACAATCTGATTTCCAGTTAAGCAAATAGGAATATCGGGCCAATTTCGGGTAAGCGTATTTACATAAACCTGAATCGGCATGTTGGAATTGGCATTGGTGATGGCACAAAACAACACATCCGGCTTATGTACCTTACACAACTGGTGAAGATCGTCTATGGGCGTTGAAGATCCCACATAAATCACTTCGTGACCTCTGGTTTTGAGGATGTAACTGGCAAAAAGCAAGCTCAATTCGTGGTTTTCTCCGTTCGGAAGAAACAAAATAAATTTGCGCGCCGTTGGAATGCGTGGGGTGGTAACTTGATCGATCGACACATACAAACGCTGTTTGATAAGGTGGGTAATAAAATGCTCATGGGCTACGTTAATGCTTCCGCTCAACCATAAAATACCCACGTGTTGTAAAAAAGGAAAAATAATTTCAGAAGTGGTTTCTACCATTCCCAATTTGAGCATGTTAATCGACAATACCTTATTGAACTCCTTTTCATCAAAGGCAATCATGGCATTGGTAAGCGATTGAATTTGATTTTGATACGACGAATTATTTTCAGAGATATGCAAGGTGCGGCGTTGCACTTCCTCGCGGGTCATTTCAGCAATTTTACTGATTTTGTATCCGTGATTGTTGAGCAAAGCTACATTCATCATGTACTTCAAATCTTCCTCCTCGTAATAGCGAATGTTGGTGTCGGTTCGCTTGGGCACTAACATTCCGTAGCGTTGTTCCCATACCCGAATGGTAAATGCCTTGATTCCGGTGATGTTCTCAACGTCTTTGATAAAGTACTTGTCCCGAAAATCTTTTTTAGATTTCCGTGGCGCACGACTTTTTTTCGTTTCGTTTGTTATACTCTCAGAGCTTTTAACCATTTTATCAATGAATATTTTAATTACCGGTTCATCCGGACTCATCGGCACCACTCTTAAACATCGGCTTGTATCATCAGGACACCGTGTTTTTGCGTTGGTACATACTGATAACAATCCAAGTGTCAAAAAAGATTTAACTTGGTCAATAAAAAATGATTATGTCTGTTTTCCTCAAGGAGTTGACATTCACGTAATCATCCATTTGGCCGGTGCGAATATAGGGAAACGATGGACAAAAGAACATAAAAATGCGGTTATGGAATCGCGCGATGCCGGTACCCAATTATTGGTTCGAGAAACCATCAAGCAAAACATACAACCCCAAATGTTCATAAGCACGAGTGCAATCGGTCTCTATCCAGATCCGGCCGTTGAAAAAATAGACGAGAGTGGACCCATTGGAAGCGATTTTTTAAGTGAGGTGTGTCAGCGATGGGAAGCCGCCCTTAAACCGCTTCATGAAAACAAAATTCCAGTCGGAATTGTGCGTGTAGGCTTGGTTTTGGATAAAACCGCCGGACTCTTCCCCGTAGCATCTAAGACACGTAAATTGGGAATTGTGCCCATCACTGGCAGCGCAGGGAATATTTGGAGCTGGATCCATATTGCCGATCTAATACACATTTATACTGCAATAGTAGAAGGAAGCATTCCTTTAAGTATTTATAACGCGGTTGCTCCACAAGCCGTTACCCAAAAAGAATTTGCCCATACACTTATAAAAGAAACCAGAAAAGCCCGCCAATCAATGTTGCCAATCGCTTTTACCCCAACTATTCCGGCCTTTGTTTTAAAATTGGCTATGGGAGAACAAAGCGTGTTGGCTTTGACCTCACAATACATATACTCCTCTAAATTGCCCGAAAGTTTATTCTCATTTCCCAAAATTGATTCCGCAATAGAAGATTTAATACATGCATAATTTCAGTTACTTTTGGTTTCGCCGCGACTTGCGCGAAACCGATAACCACGGATTGTTTCGGGCTCTATGTTCGGGGTTGCCCATTAGACCCGTATTTATTTTTGACCGTGATATTTTAGATAAGCTGTCGAACAAAAATGACGCACGGGTAAGTTTTATATACCGGGAATTGATGGACATGCGCGCGCGCTTTCAGGCGGTAGGCAGCGATATCGAAATTCATTACGGTCCCGCAATTGAGGTATGGAAAACACTATTGCAGAACCAACCCAAAGCGGTTTTCACGAACGAAGATTACGAGCCCTATGCCCTATTGCGCGATGCTAAAATAGCTGAAATGTGTGCGCTCGGGGGAATTGAATTTAACGCCTTCAAAGACCAGGTTATTTTTGCTAAAAACGAGGTGGTAAAAGACGATGGGAAACCTTACACGGTTTTCACGCCTTACATGAAAAAGTGGAAAATGGCTCTTGGGGGAAATCCGATTGAAGCCTATCCCTCCGAATTGCATTTATCGCAATTAGAAAAATTTGTATTTGCGGAAATTCCAACTCTTGCCCAAATAGGGTTCGAGGCGAGCTCATTGATCTTCCCCCAGAAGGAAATCCAACAAGGTCGGATTAAAAACTACGAATCGCAGCGCGATATTCCTTCTATTTTAGGCACGAGTCGATTGTCGGTGCACTTTCGTTTTGGAACCATTTCGGTGCGCGAAAAATTCAAGAAAGGGGCTGCATTGTCGGAAAAGTGGATCAATGAATTGATATGGCGTGAGTTTTACATGCAAATTTTATGGCATTTTCCGCATGTGGTAACCGGGTCTTTTAAGTCGCAATACGATGCTATTGCGTGGCGCAACGACGAGTCGGATTTTGAAAAATGGAAAGCCGGCAAAACCGGATATCCTTTGGTGGATGCGGGTATGCGCGAATTGAATACGACGGGCTTCATGCACAACCGAGTCCGTATGGTGGTAGCCAGTTTTTTAACCAAGCATTTGCTCATTGATTGGCGCTGGGGCGAGTCGTATTTTGCGGAGAAGTTACTCGATTTTGAGCTGGCCAGTAATAATGGGGGCTGGCAGTGGGCTTCTGGTAGCGGTGTAGATGCGGCGCCTTATTTCAGGGTTTTCAATCCGCAATCGCAATTGGAAAAGTTCGATCCGGAATATAAATACATAAAAACATGGGTAGCAGAATATGGCACCGCAGCCTATCCCAAGCCAATGGTAGATCACAAAATGGCTCGGGAACGGTGTTTATCGGTATATAAAGAGTCTCTTCAGTCCTAAGGGACTCGCTTTGACCCTGTAGAACTCATGTCAATTGTATTAGCCAAGATCTAACCTCGAAGGGATTCCTTGGACTGTATGAGCACATATAGAGTTAATTGCAACTGGTAATTCACCATTCATAATTCACCATTCATAATTCAAAATTAGCCCTGCGTTTTCAGCAAATAGGCTTTAATGAAAGGCCAAAGGTCGCCATCCATTACATGATTTACGTTGCTGGTTTCGACTTCGGTGCGCACGTCTTTGATCAATTTGTAGGGATGGAAAACGTAATTGCGGATTTGCGATCCCCATTCGTTTTTCATTTTACCTGCTTCGATTTCTTCTCGTGCTGCATTGCGTTTTTGTAATTCCATTTCATACAAACGCGACTTCAACATGGCCATGGCGCGTTCACGGTTACCTAGCTGACTGCGCTCTACCTGACAGACCACTACGATACCGGTAGGAATGTGGGTCAGTTGAACTTTGGTTTCTACCTTGTTCACGTTTTGTCCACCTGCACCGCCACTTCGAGAAGTATGAAAATCAATATCCGATGCTTTAATATCGATTTCAATGGTATCATCGGCCAACGGATATACATAAACCGATGCAAATGAGGTATGTCTACGAGCATTACTATCGAATGGTGAAATACGAACCATACGGTGTACTCCATTTTCGCCTTTCATATATCCAAAGGCAAAAGGTCCGTTAATTTCTAAGGAAATACTTTTTATACCGGCAACATCACCGTCGGTTCTATCGAGTTCCGATACTTTAAAACCGTTTTTCTCGGCCCACATGATGTACATGCGGTACAACATGGCTGCCCAATCACAACTTTCTGTTCCGCCAGCTCCAGCATTTATTTCCAAAACACAACCCAAGGAATCCTCCTCCGATTGCAACATATTTTTGAACTCTAAATCCTCAAGTTCGTTGAGCGTTTGTTTATATTGGGCTTGAACTTCATCCTCTGAAGCTTCACCCATTTCAGAAAACTCATTGAGTACTTCTAAATCGCCTAGCGAATTCAGAACTTGTTGATACGAGTCGGTCCAAATCTTTTTTTCTTTGATTTTTCTCAGATGCGCTTCCGCTTTTTTGGAATCGTTCCAAAAATTAGGATCGAGCGTTTGCTCTTCCTCATCGGCAATTTCGGCTAATTTGCGTTCGACGTCAAAGATACCTCCCCAAAGCCTGCACACGGCTCCTTATATCCTTCAAATGCTCTTGATTCATAGCGACAAAGATAAGAATTATGAATGGTGAATTATGAATTATGAATTATAAATGGTGAGTGGTGAATTACTGAGGGTGGATATCATTAAGAAAGGGATATTTTTCGCGGAAGCGGTGCATGGGACCGGCTTCCAATACTTGATGAATCAAAACTTCGCGATTTTCAATGGGAGCTACTAAGTGAGACCCCACATAATCGATGATTTGAGAACATCCAAGGTGAGGGAAACCCAATTCATCCGTTCCTACCCTGTTTCCCCCAACTACAAAACACTGATTTTCTATGGCACGCGCTTTTAATAGCGCATTCCATGCACTGTTGCGCGATTTTGGCCAATTCGCGACAAATAGCAATACATCGGCACCCGCTTCTCGGCGAATCCACTCCGGAAATCGCAAATCGTAACATATAAAGGGCGCAAAGGTCCAGCCGTTCCATTCAAACCGAATAGATGCATCGCCGGGCGTGTAATGATTTTGTTCGTTTCCCAAAGAAAACAAATGCCTTTTATCGTATTGGGCTATTATTTCTCCGTTATAAACGGCCACAAATCGGTTGTAGTATTTACCTTGTTCCTCAATCGCCAAACTTCCGCAGATGCAACGATCGGTGCTCATTTCTTTTATCCAATTTAGGGTAATCCCGTTCATGGTTTCCGCATAATCTATAGAATTCATGGTAAATCCAGTATTGAACATTTCCGGCAATACCACCATACTATTGGGTTCCGTTCTTTGAATATGCCATTGCATTCTCAACAAATTTTGATTGGTATTTTCCCAAACCAAATCGGTTTGAACTATATAAATGGATAATGGATTTTTCATTTTAGTAGAAACTACTGCAAAGTAAACGTACAAAGTCGAATTTGAAGTGTTGCGAAAAGTACAAGTTATTTTTTCCTTAATTTTTGCAAAAAATGCATAGATTTGACTTTTTGATATTGTATGAAAAACAATAACGCAACCCGCACCTTCGCCGTATTGGTTAGTGTATTCTTCTTTTGGGGATTCGTAGCTGCCAGTAATGATATTTTAATTCCTGTGTTCAAAGATCACCTTTCTTTGTCGCAGGGAAAGAGCCAATTAATCGCTTTTGCATTCTATGTGGCCTACACATTAGGCTCCTTGATATACTTATCCATGATAAAGTTTTTCAAGTTTGACTTAGTTAAAGACTTAGGATACGGAAAAGGCATCGCGGTGGGTTTGTTTGTAAGCACCCTGGGTACATTACTTTTCATTCCTGCGGCAAACCTAGGTTCATTCAATTTATTGCTAGCGGGACTAATTATTGTGGGTATCGGATTCTCGTTTCAGCAAACAGCTGCCAATCCCTTTGCTATACTCCTTGGCACCCCTGAAACCGGATCTCAGCGATTGAGTATGGCTGGAGGCATAAATAATTTGGGTACGACCATCGGACCCTTGTTGGTGAGTTTTGCCGTTTTCGGGCGTTTGGGCGAAGGAGAAGCCGCTGTTTTAGATATTACCGCGGTTAAAATTCCGTATTTGATCTTAGGCGCCTTGTTTTTACTTTTCGGGGGAATTTTTTGGCGCTTGAAAACAGATTCGTTCCAAGAAGAAGAGTCTGATGAGCATCCGGAATCGGCCCCGCAAAAATCAGCTTTAGCTTATCCGCAACTCGTGATGGGCATGATTGCCATATTCCTCTATGTAGGGGTTGAGGTAGCTACGGCAGCCAACCTTCCAGAATATTTAAAATCCCAGTTGGGTTATCAAACCCATGAGGTAGCCCCTTTCATATCGCTATTTTGGGCCAGTTTGATGATAGGTCGTTGGACGTCATCGGCAGCCGCATTCAATGTAAGCGATTCCCAAAAAATGGTTTTGCGTATACTACTTCCCTTTGCGGCCTTCGGCATATTTTTACTCGTTAATATCTTAGCCAATAAAGATGTAACTCCCTTCTTCCCTTACGTGATTATGATTGCCCTTATGATTGTATTAGACTTTATGAGTAAAGGCAATCCAGCCCGTCAATTGCTCATTTATGCGAGCGCCGGAATCGTGATGCTACTACTCGGTATGTTCGTGGGCGGTACATTAGGTTTGTTTGCCTTTATTTCCGTTGGTTTGTTTTGCTCTACGTTATGGCCATGTATTTTCACCCTCTCAATAAAAGGTTTGGGAAAAAGTACCGGACAAGGATCCAATTTCTTAATTATGATGATTATGGGCGGCGGATTCATTAGCGTGGCTCAAGGAAGCTTGTCTGAAATTCCAAGCATTGGTATTACCCAATCGTTTTGGGTAGGTGTGGTGTGTTTTGCATATCTAGCATTCTTTGCCATTTCAGCGGCGCGAATCTTCAAGCAACAGGGAATTCCATTAGAATTAGACAAATCTGCCGAACATTAGGAAGTTCTTGACAGTCTCATTACAAAACATGACATTTGTGCCGAATGAGTTCACCCGCTAAGTTAAGTGCTGTAATTATTGCGTACAACGAAGCAAATTTCATTGCGGAATGCATTACTTCACTCAAGGATGTTGCCGATGAAGTGCTTGTTGTAGATAGTTTCTCAACAGACGAAACGGTTTCAATTGCGGAAAAATTAGGCGCTCGGGTTTTACAACATAAATTCGAAGGACATATCGAACAAAAAAACTGGGCAAAGGACCAAGCGACCCACAAATTTGTCTTGAGTTTAGATGCAGATGAAAGACTTTCTGAAACCTTGCGCGATAGCATTGTGATAGAAAAAAAACTTGGTTTTCATCATTCGGGTTATTACATGAATCGATTGAATTTTATTGGAAAAAAACCAATAAAAGGCTGTGGTTGGTATCCAGATAAAAAACTCAGACTCTGGAATAAAAACTTGGGGAAATGGTCTGGAATTAATCCACACGATAAATTTCGGTTACGTTCGGGTTACCCAAGAATGAAGCTCGAGGGCGATTTGTTGCATTATTCATACGAAAATCGAAAAGAATTATTCAAAAAGTCGATCGGTTATGGTAAAATCGGGGCGAAATACACCCGCACCCTTCCCTACTACACCTTAATTGGCAAACTTTTATTCAGTCCACTATTTAAATTTTTTCGTAATTATTTCTTCAAAGGGGGGATTGCCTATGGAATTAATGGGCTTAGCATTTGTGCATGTCAAATCATTGAATCCTACCTCAAATATATTTACGGATTCGGATTAAAGATCCAAATGCAGTTGCTTGGGAAGTAACTGGAACGTTTTCCGATGGTAAGGTGTCACGCCAAACTCACGAATAGCATTGCGATGCGCAATTGTAGGGTATCCCGCATTGGTATTCCAGCCGTACATCGGATATTCCAAATGCAGTTTTTCCATGAGTTCATCTCGGTGGGTTTTGGCCAAAATACTCGCTGCTGCAATGTTCAAGAATCTGCCATCGCCTTTTATTTCTGTTGTATAGGGAATTTCCCCGAACGGCTTGAACCTATTTCCATCTACGGCGATCGTATGAAATGTGAGCTTCAACTTTTCTAAAGCCCGATGCATCGCCAGAATACTGGCATTCAAGATATTGATTTCGTCAATTTCCTCGGGCGAACAAGAGGCCACTGCCCACGCCAAGGCATTTTCTTCAATATAACTGCGTAATTCATCGCGGTTACCTTTATTAACTTGTTTACTATCGTTCAATTTAGCGTGATAAAACCCTTTGGGTAAAATCACTGCCGCCGCTACTACCGGACCCGCCAAACAACCCCGGCCGGCTTCATCACAACCGGCTTCAATTCCTTCGGGGGCGGATTGGAAGAGTAACATCGTTCGAAAATAATGACGAATGGTGAATTACGAATGATAAATTGTGAATTATGAATGTATAATAATGTTGGTATAATCTAAACTTCCATTACGAAAAATGCGATTCTCGGATTTAATAACACCCATTAATCAATCGTATTTAATTAATTCGTAATCCAGCATTCATAACTCAGCATTCATAATTCAGCATTCATTTTATTGCGGCGGCAGCGTCTCTTCCTCGACGCGATGCGCCTGGATCGTGAACTCGACTTTCTGGCCCTGCAGGTCCTCGGCGTGGTAGTCCTTCGGGAACTTGACCTTGAAAGTCTTCTCATCGCCGGCCTTGATGCCGGTGAGGCCTTTTTC
>JALRKL010000182.1 GCA_023268875.1 Bacteroidia bacterium | reverse complement strand
TCAATGCCCAGAACCGGATCAAGTTTCAGGTGGCTGCTGCGGTTACGACTAGATTTTGAATTGTATTTTGAATTGAGAAAAGGACCAAAAGTTTCAAAAACATGCTTTTGTAGAGTTTGGGAATACAACTCGATATTGGGAATTCTTTCGTTGGTGTTTTCAGATATTTTTGAGTCGTTGGGAAGTATATGGGTGTTTGAAACTTCTGGGCTGCTTGTTGCCAATGGGATAGGCGCTGTTGCATTTCCCTTGTTTCGAAGATCCAATTTATGAGTTAGGGTTGAATTTGGAGTGGCTGTATTCGTTAAATCCAGGGTTCTGTCATTTTGAGATGAGGAAGGAGTGTTATTGTTATCGATGCGGGTAATCTGTTCTTGAACAGGGGGATTAATAGATTGCGGAGGTTCGTTTTTTTGATTGACATAATACCATCCGACTGCGCTCGTGCTCACACCAATTAAAACGGCAGCAGCTTTAAGTCCCAAACCGCTGAAAAAGGTTTGTATTTGGTTTTGAAGAAATACTTTCTGTGTAAGTTGAGTCGGTACCGAAGGGCTAGTGGATAGTTCAGATTTTTGCTTGATTTTTTGAGTCCATGAACTATCATTGATGCTTTCCCACGCCTGAGGGGGTGGATTCAAAGTTTCGTTTTGAAACTTGTTTTTAATGATATGTTCCCAATTATCAATCATTCTGAATGGTAGTGTAATCGTATCTTTTACTGATTTGAACTTTAAGACGCTTTTTCGCCTCAAAAAGTTGGGATTTAGATGTTCCAACAGTTATGTGGGCTAATTCGCTAATTTCTTGATGGCTGTATCCGTCGATGACGAAGAGGTTGAAAACCAAACGACATTTATCGGGGAGTTTATTTATTTCTGCTCGAATTTCTGCCATATTAAGTTGTTCTACCGCTTCGTTCATATCGAAGTGATGTAAATCGTGGTCGTTTAAATCGGTAAATTGTTGTTTTTGATATTGATTTTTGTAAAAATCTAAGGCTTCCCTTATGAATATCGATTTCAGCCAGCCGGGCAGGGTTTTTGGATCTCGAATTTGCTGAAGTTTTTCAAAAATTTTCATGAAGGATTGCTGAAAGATGTCTTCGGCATCTTCTTGGTTTTTGGCATAGCGACAGCAGATGGCAAACATAGCAGGCGCAAACAACTCATAAAGCTCTTTTCTAGCCTTTGAATTGTTGTCAATACAACGTTTGATGAGTAGCGAATAATCCAAACGAACCTACCTTTTTAATATTAATGACGAAAAATAGTCAAAAAGGTTGGGCTTGTTTATAATTGATGCTTTTAAACGATTGGAAACAGCGAAAAAAAAATCTTTTCCAACCTTTTGTAATTCATTTTCGTCTTTCAATCAAATCAATTAGGAAAAACATGAAAAATCAATTTTTAATGGCAACCGCACTTGTATTTGGCTTGGCGGTGTCATCTTGTAAAAAAGATCAATTAACCGATGCAACGAATCAAGTAATAACCGATTTAGCGGTTGATGAAACTGTTGATGCGGTGGTAGACAGTTTGGGTGACTTTATGGAAAACCCCATAATCACGGATGCTACTGAACAACAAGATCTAGAAATAATGAGTGTGCCAGAAATTTTGGATACGGATTATTTTGTTTTTGTAGAAACCCGTGGAGGTCGCAAAGATTCTATGGTAAAGTCTTGTAGCGATGTATTGAAACTAAGTCGTGAAAACAAAGAGGCTTTGGCAAAGTTATACCGCGCTAAGATTGAGTGTATGAAAGCCAATCGTGAGGTTTTATCTCGAGTAGATGAAAAATTACGTGGCGAGGCAATGGAAATGCGTCGTGGTTTGATGGAAAAACACAAAGCAGAGGTTGATGCTATCATGAAGGCATTCCGTGCCGGTGATATTACGGAAAAGGAGCGCGATGCTAAGATGATGGAAGCAAAAAAGAACTTAACTGCAGGCTTAATGAAGATTCGCGCGGGTGTCCGTGAAAAAATCAAATCGGCAAAAGATCGTTTAGAAGCGGCTGGTAAAATTAAAAATTGCGAGCGTGAATACTTAAGCGGTGTAGTTGAGATTATCGGCAAAGAAAATTATGCAAAGTGGGTTCGTTGTCACAAAATGCATATGCGCAAGTGGAAGAAATGATGTTGGTTATCATTAAATAATAAGGAGGCTCGCAAATTGCGGGCCTTTTTTATTCCGATTCTCCAAACCGCCTTTTCCGGGCATCAATCCAAACCCATTTTTTGCCATCGTTAATTAGGTAATACCCCTGAAATCCTTCTTCGTTTATTTCTTGAAAGGGTCCTAAGATCTGATGTTGGTATTTATCGATTAAAAATTGTCCTTTTTCTTGATATTGGATGAAGTATTCGCGTCCAAATTCTTCTATTTCATTAGGGGAAAACTCAAAGAGCATTTTGCCGTTTAAGTCTATTAATGTTTGGCTGGTATCGGTTTTAGCTACTAATAATTGGTTGCGATTCATGCGATAAATTTCGCGTATATCAGAAACTTCGGCTACATTTTTTGCTTCATGAAAAACGGGCAGAGGGGTTTCGTTTACATGAAACAATTGGGCCTTGTTATTTTCATATAGAACAATACGTTCTTCTTGTAAAACACCAATTTCTTGTGCTGTAGCCTGGCTAAAACTGTGAGAATACGGATTATACCATTTTTTCACCCATGGGGAGTTTCTAATTTTGGGATTCTTTTTTGTAGTTTGTACAAATAGGGTTTGGGCGTGGGTCTTTATTTCTCCTATTTTAGATTTAAAAACCATTGAATCTTGAGAATTGTAAATCTGCCATTCTCCGTTTGTTTTACTTAAAAAATGGGTATTATTCCAATACCAAGCCATTTCTACCGGAATATCAGAGCGTATTTGCATAAGAGCAGTACGTTCATTTTCGACCGATAATACACCAAAACGGCCCTTTTTATTCGCGGTTTCAGCTGAATAATAACGTCCGGGAACCAAGATGTTCAGGCGGGTAAACGTATCACTTTTAGCTTTGCCGCTTGTATCAATAAGTAATTGTCGATTATCGGGTAATGTGGCTAAGGCGAGGTGGTTGGTGAATGGCGTAATATGGGTGAATGTGCCAAGGAAATGTTTATTTCCCTCGAAATCCAAAACTAGAAGGTCGTTTTCTTTGCGCACGAGTATTCGGTTATCTTGGAATTTCGGGAACGCAACAGGAAGGTCGGATTCGTCTCCAGGGCTTGCGATTTCCTTATATTCAAATGGGGAAATTCGTTTGCCGTATTTATTGAAAAGGGCCCAAAATTCTCCGTTGTAAACCGTACCAATCTCATTGAGCGTATCAAAAAATATGCGTTCGAATATTGGGGGAAGCAATTCACGACCGTGTAAATCGATGAGGCCAAAATGATTTGAGATACTCACAACTGCATGTTTGGGAGAAATTTGACGAATTTCATCGTAGCGTTTGTCGTTAAATGGGGTGCCGTCTTTTTCTATATAGAACCATTGATTTCGATCGAAATCGTCTTTTTTCATAACTAGAGCACATCCCGAAATTAGGGTGGCGGCATTTGTATTCCATTGGGTGTGGTATTTGAGGCAGAAAGGGTAGGCGAAATCGTAGGCGGAATCAATCCATGGACGCATATTTAGAGAATCGACAAATACATATTTTCCGTCGGCTCGTGCAAAGGGTACCGGCACCACGGTGAGATATCGGAGCAACATTTTCGCTTGTTTGCGATATTTTCCGTAGGGATATTTTTCCAAATATTGGGTATAATCAGGGGCCGAATGGGAGTTGCGGCATTGTGCGAATGCGAGTTCATCTGCTTGTGCGAGGGCATGTGCGCTTTGTGGGGCGGACGGATACGTTTTTATGAAATCCAGAAAATCTTGCTCGGTATGTTTCTGTAGAACTTTTTCATAAGTCCATATATAAAAGGAATCTCGGGCTTGTAAGTAAAAGGATTTTAGATGCGCGGGCAATTGGTTCAGTTGGTCGGAATTGGTACCTAGTTCTTGCAAATAATCCCAGGTTTTTTGGGTATTGCGGGATTGAATAACCCGATTGAATACGATACTATCGTTTAGGGCATTTAAGTTTTCGGTAATTAAGGGCAGGGTAATGCGGCGGTTGATATTAGAAAGGGGCAGTTGTGCGGCTATAATTTGCGATTCTTGCAAATAATATCCCAATAATTTGTTGTTGGCGATGGTTGAAGTGAGCGAACGCTGGGAATCGTATTTTTGATATAGGAGTTTTCGATAATAGAGATTTAGATAGTAGGCATCGATGATGTAAAGGCGTAAAAATTCAGAGTACAATTCCGTATTATTTTGTAACATTTGGACGGCCAAAACAGATTTTCGTGCGTTAAACAGAGCGGTATCGAGTTGAAGTTTTGCTTCGGCAATACGGGTGCGAGAGTGCCAATAAATTGGGTTTAAAGTATCGGCTGTGTATTGTCGTTTATTGAGTATTTTTTCGGCTATAACAATTTGATTTTCATTTATTTTAGCATGGGCGCGATAGAGGGGGTTGGTTAGGGTTCTCCAATATTGCGCTTGCGCATTTTCGGGAAGAAAACAAATTAGGGTGGCGCACAGGAAAAAAAGGAAAAGCCTCATAGTACAAAGGT
>JALRKL010000133.1 GCA_023268875.1 Bacteroidia bacterium | reverse complement strand
GGATACAAAAAAGCGAAAACCGCTTAAAAATAGAGGCCATTAAAGGTATGATGCGAGAAAGCTTGGTATTCTCCTACTTTTTCAAAGGCAAGAAAACCTTTTCCTCTTATTTAGAACGAGGATGATATTGTTCTAAGGTTTTTGCTAAATAGCCCTTATCTAAATGGGTATAAATTTCCGTAGTTGTTATAGATTCATGTCCCAACATTTCCTGTACCGCTCTTAAATCGGCACCAGCTTCTACCAAATGAGTGGCAAAACTATGTCGTAACGTATGGGGCGAAATAGTTTTTTGAATTCCTGCTTCAACCGCGGCTTTTCGCAATAAGAAAAATACCATCTGTCGGGTAATACCCTTACCACGAGCGCTTACAAATACGGTATCGCGGTATTTTGCATCAAGATTCAAAGCATTACGGTAATGTTCAACAAATAAAAATATATGTTTTAGCGCGCGTTCTGAAATAGGCACCAATCGCTCCTTATTCCCCTTGCCTATTACTTGAACGTATCCTTCACTTCGATAAATTTGTGTCAAACCAAGGTTAACAAGTTCGGAAACGCGTAAACCACATGAATACAGCGTTTCGAAAATAGCCACATTCCGTTCACCTTCAAAAGTAGAACGATCAAATGTAGCAATCATGGCGTCTATCTCATCGGGTGTTAAAACCGATGGCAATTTCCTTCCTGTTTTAGGAAAAACTAAAAAGTCTGCCGGACTATGCTCGATATAATCTTCGAGTGCCAGATAGCGAAAAAAGGCCCGAACCCCACTTAAAACGCGGGCTTGCGTTGTTGCCTTAACGCCAGTATCAGAAATATACGCGGAAAAGTCTTGAAGTTGCTTTTTATCTATTTGCGTGGGTTTATAGATGCCTAAATCGAGCGCCCAATTTTGTAATTTTAAAAGGTCGCGTTGATACGCATTCACACTGTTTTCGGAGAGGGATTTTTCTAACTTCAAGTGGGCTAAAAACCCCAATAGAGCATCCTCCCAATTAATCATTAAAAACCAAACTTTGCTGATTTACAATGCAAAACTTCGCGTGTTTCTGCATCTAAGATCCAAATTAAAACAGATAGATTCTCCACTTTCCATTTGTCCGACTTAGACACGTAATAGTGTTTTTCAACTGTAAAACCGGATGATGGAAATGCAGGAGCCAATGTATCTCCCGTTGAAGATCCAATAACTCCCCGCAATACATGGTTAAATTCATAATCCGCCACATACCCACTGCTCACACGGCGATCGGATTGTTTCCCGATAATTTTATCTTCCAATATGGCACCAATCACAAGAATAGGTTTGGTATATGAACTATTGGCTGTTGCTTTATACTCGATTCGACCGCGATTTTCATCGGATATCCAAGAAGCATTTACATCCAAATTTATTGGGGTTCCAAGTTTTAATTGTTGTTGTACCACCGCTGGCCATGAAAATCTATCGATAAATCGATTGCCAGAATACACCACATTATCTACCATACCTCTAGGTATACCTTCGGGTTCCCCACCGATTATTTCGTTTGCCAATACAGATGTTAATGTATCGTACCCAGACCATGCACTCGTTAGAGTTGGGAAATAAGTAGGATACAAAGCTATCAGCTCAATTCGACCCGGATTGTCTTTATAAATTTTATACGCAATTTCAGCAGCTTCCGGACAGTTTGTGCATTTAACCCCGGTAATATCGGCTAACCAAATTGATTTTTCCTGTGGAGTGGGAACCGCCGACATGTACGAAGTATCAAGTAAGGGCTTCTCGATAAAACGAATTATAGGCGCTTCTTCCTCACACGAAAAAAAGGTCATTATCACCGCAGACAATACGAAAAGAGACGAACGATACTTCATAACTACGAAAATACGCATTTTTGCACGGAGGGAAAACACGGAACGCCTAAAACCTTTACTTCAATATTTTGTTTACTATGGAAGATGAAATCTCTATTCAATAAAGCCCTAAAACTAGGCATCATTGCCACATTAACCGGTTGTTTTTTTGGTAAAACCAAAACCATTGACTCAAAAACCATTCAAAATAGTGAACCTAAAAGCCCCTTTTTTAATATCCGATTACAATCGCTAGAAGGAAAAGAAGTGAATCTTTCCGACTACAAGGGCAAAAAAATATTGGTCGTGAATACCGCGAGCGAATGCGGGTTTACCCCTCAGTACGAAGAGCTTCAGAAGTTACAAGAAAAGTATGCCGATAAATTGGTGATCATCGGAACTCCTTGCAATCAGTTTGGAGGACAAGAACCCGGCGATGCTTCACAAATTAAAAATTTCTGTCAAAAAAATTATGGTGTTACATTTTTAATGACAGAGAAAATGGATGTAAAAGGTCCTAAGCAACATGCGCTATATAATTGGCTAACCAAGAAATCCGTAAACGGAGTATTAGATAGCGAAGTGAGCTGGAATTTCAATAAGTATCTAGTCAATGAAGAGGGCAAACTATTGGCCTATTTCCCTTCTACCACAGGTCCTTTATCGAACAGCATTACTTCTTTGATTGAGAAGTAACCGATTTCTTACTTTTAAATCTTCTTTATTCTCTGCTAAAGGTGAGGGAATGTAAAAGCGATAGGTTATTTTCGCAGTGACATTCAGGACATGAGTATTTTAGTAAATAAAAATTCGAGAGTGGTGGTGCAAGGTTTCACCGGTAACGAGGGAACTTTCCATGCAACACAAATGATTGAGTACGGCACCAATGTAATTGGCGGTGTTACTCCTGGAAAAGGTGGTAGCGTTCATTTGGATCGACCTGTTTTCAACACAGTAGAATCTGCCGTTAAAGAAGCGGGAGCCAACGTAAGTATAATTTTCGTACCCCCAGCGTTTGCAGCCGATGCCATTATGGAGTCAGCCGATGCGGGAATCGAAGTAATCGTAGCTATTACCGAAGGAATTCCTACCAAGGATATGGTAATGGTTCGTGAGTATCTCCAAAATAAAAATAGCCGTTTAATTGGACCTAACTGTCCTGGTATTATTACACCAGAAGAAGCCAAAATCGGTATCATGCCCGGTTTCATATTCAAAAAAGGCCACGTAGGTGTTGTTTCTAAGTCGGGTACATTAACCTATGAAGCGGTGGATCAATTGACCAAATTAGGTTTAGGACAATCAACCGCTATTGGAATTGGTGGCGACCCTATTATCGGGACTACTACCAAAGAAGCTGTTGAACTATTCATGAACGATCCTGAAACTGCGGGTATCGTGATGATTGGTGAAATTGGCGGTGGAATGGAAGCCGAAGCAGCCCATTGGATTAAAGAAAACGGAACAAAACCAGTAGTGGGTTTCATCGCAGGTCAAACAGCCCCTCCAGGTCGCCGTATGGGTCACGCAGGTGCTATTGTCGGCGGAAAAGACGATACTGCTGCTGCGAAGATGGCCATTATGGAATCATGTGGCATTCATGTAGTAGCCAGCCCTGCCGAAATAGGTCAGCGCATGTTTGATGTATTGAAATAATATCAAAATCTGCAATAAAGAAAGAAAGGCTGCTCAATGAGTAGCCTTTCTTTTTATCCAAATGTGGGCATAAAGAGGGTTCCCCTTTTAGGAACTATTTAAATAAAATGAAAAGTTGTTAGAAATTGCCCGATAAAAAATTCGTATTTCTATCTTAAATCTACAAGTACGGCTCCTTTGTGATCGGATGCTTGCCAAGCAAAATGCGAGTCTGATAACGATTTATTGGGCGTAAACTGAGTTACGGCAACGATTACCTCTCTACCATTTTTAAAGTGCTGTGTAACCTTCCTTAACTCACTTGTTTTCTGGTCTATTTGCACTTTGATATAAGCAAATTTTTCCTTGCGCTTTTTGGGCACCAACTTTACCACATTATGAACCTCTGAGCCTGACTTTACGGTTCCTTCGAAAATAGATTTAAAGTTTCGATTGTACAGATTGAACATATCCTGAGGCGATAAATCGTTGGTCTTCTTTTTATAGGTTTCCAAGGTAACTTCTTCGTCTATTGGGTTGTAAGACCAAATATTTTTCCCGTCGCAGTATATAGTCTGTTCTGCATATTCCAAACGAAATTTATTACCCTTGATATATAATTTACCTTTGTTCGTATGTGCTTTCCTACCTTCCCCGGCCGTGGTCAATGTAAAATCGGCCGTGATGGTTTTATACGATTTATAGTATTCTTCAGATTTTTTTAAAATGCTTTTACTCTTTGCGTCAGGTTGAGCCAAAAGGAGTGTTAAGCTAAAAACAAAAGTAAGGGCAAGGGCTAAATATCGCTTCATCCGTTTGTATTATGATACCCAATAAGGCATTCGAAAATATTCAAAATTGATGGAAATACATGCATAAACGGATAGAATCAAAATAGATTAGACAAAAAATCTTCTAATCCCATCTCATCCGGAATCAAAACTTGACGGGGTTTACTCCCTACATTAGGTCCTACAACACCTGCATCTTCCAATTGATCCATCAAACGCCCGGCACGATTATATCCAATTTTAAGCTTTCGTTGAATCATGCTGGTACTGCCCACCTGATTTTGCACTACTATTCTTGCTGCATCTTCGAATAAGGTATCTCTACTGTCCGAATCAAATTCACCTCCGCTTCCTCCGTGGTCGTCTTCTTGAACCTCGGGCAATATGTAAGCGGTTGGATACGCTCGTTGCTCCCCAATAAATTCACAGATCTTTTCAACCTCAGGGGTGTCCACAAACGGACATTGCAAACGTACCATTTCATTACCGCCATTATACAGCATATCCCCCTTTCCAATTAACTGATCTGCTCCGTTACCGTCTAAAATGGTGCGCGAATCAATTTTACTGGTTACCCTAAATGCTATCCGAGCCGGGAAGTTCGCTTTAATCATACCGGTAATTACATTTACTGACGGACGCTGCGTAGCAAGAATCAAATGTATTCCAATGGCACGAGCCAACTGAGCCAAACGAGCTATCGGTACCTCAATTTCCTTTCCTGCAGTCATCATCAAATCTGCTACCTCATCAATAACCACCACGATATACGGCATGAATCTATGACCGTTTTCCGGATTTAATTTCCGATCTAAAAACTTCTTATTGTACTCAATGATATTCCGAACCATCGCTTCCTGCAGCAGTTTGTAACGGTTATCCATTTCAACACATAAAGAATTCAAAGTATGTACTACCTTTTGATTATCGGTAATAATAGCATCGGCATCCCCTGGTAATTTGGCCAAGAAATGACGTTCAATTTTGTTGAAAAGGGTCAATTCCACTTTTTTCGGGTCTACCAAAACAAATTTCACGTAGGCCGGATGCTTTTTGTATAGTAGCGAAACCAAAATCGCATTTAAACCTACCGATTTACCCTGACCCGTTGCACCCGCCATGAGCAAGTGCGGCATTTTAGCTAAATCCGCTATAAATATTTCATTGGATATCGTTTTACCCAATGCCACAGGCAACTGATACTCACATTCTTGGAATTTCTTACTGGCAATAATCGTTCGCATTGGCACCATAACCGGATTGGTATTTGGAACCTCTATACCTATTGTCCCCCTCCCAGGAATTGGTGCAATTATTCGAATTCCCAATGCAGCCAAACTCAAGGCAATATCGTCCTCGAGATTTTTAATTTTAGAAATCTTTACCCCAGGTGCCGGAACTATTTCATATAGCGTTACAGTCGGACCTACTGAGGCCGAAATCTTAGCAATCCCTATCTTATAATTTAAAAGCGTTTCTTCAATGAGATTTTTACTTTTCTCAATCTCGTCGTAATCGATTTCATGCTTTTGGTTTCCATAATCGGTTAATAAATCTAAAGTCGGAAAATGGTAATTACTTAAATCGGCTCTCGGATCGTACTCCGTATGGATTCCGCCATACTCCTGTTCCACCTGCTTGTCGGCTAGATTTTCAGAAACACTTTCATCTTCAATTGCCGTATTATCTTCAATCGTAAAACCGCTATCCGTTTCTATTTTTCGCGCGGTTTCCGCTGGCGGATTGGGCTCTTTTACTGCTGGCTCATCGCGCTTTTTTAAGCGAATAGGCTCGTGGTGAACTACCTCTTCTTCTTCGATTATCTCGGGGGAAATTTCCTCTTCATTAAGGTCGTTAAGGTCATTTACATCTAAATCTTCATCTGCGTGAGGATCTTTAACCACATCCTCAAAAATTTGAGGTTCGTATGTTATTTCCTCCTCTGGCGTTTGTTCTTCTAAATCATCCGACTTGATATCTTCTTCAATTTGTGCGGCCTTCATTTGTAAAGTTTCAAATGGATTGGCATTAACAAATATCCAATAATAGACAAAGGCAAAAACCGAAAGAAACACAAAAGCCCCAAAGATTCCGATGCCCGTTTGTAATTGCTGAATACCAAAATACCCAAATGATCCGCCTAAAAGTGGTGCCCAATTTTGAAATACAAATCCCAAAAACAACGAAAACCACGTCATGAAAATCAACGTATGCAACAAAATTCGCAACAACGAATAGGGGCGAAAGTTCAAGAGCAGGTACAAACCCGAAAAAACCAAGTACGGTAAAATCGAGAATGCAGCCAATCCAAAACCATTATGGATCATATTGTACGACCATCGCGCGCCCAAATAGCCCATTGCATTTTTCACGTCGCCTAATTCTTCCATATAGTCTTCCCATTGACTATCGGCTAAAAAGCTTTGATCCGATTTCCAAGAAAAGAAAAATGAAATGAAACTTATAAAAGTTACAACCGAAAACGTGAGCAACAGAAACCCTATAATACGCCGGGTAGTTTCGTTTTTCAATGAAGCAGCGCTGAAAATATCCTTTCCCGAAATTTTTTCATTTCGATCATTGGGTTTGTCTTTTAGAAAATCGCTTACCCCTTTTTTACTCTTATTCGTGCCTTTTTTCGTACCCGCCATTTTGCTATCCTACGAATATAAAACGAATTAGAGGCCTAAAATTGTGCATTTATACACAGTTTCGCAGGTGTGCTTTATAGTGTTCAGCACAAATTAATAAGCCGAAACTTGATCCTTAATAAATCCTTTTAATTCGATTTTTAGCCCTTCTTGTCCCAGAATTACATTCTCATGTTCTTCTTTGGCTTCTTCAAGCAACGGATTCAAATCGTCATATCTCGCACTGTAATGCCCTAACATTAGGCATTCAACTTCTGCCGACGCGGCAATCATACCGGCTTGCTTTGCCGTTGTATGAAAGGTTTCCTCCGCACGAGACAAACGTTCATGTAAAAAAGTGGACTCGTGATATAGCAAATTCACCCCTTTGATATAAGGTACAATACTCGGATCGTAAATGGTATCCGATATATATGCAAAACTTCTTAAGGAGGGAGTATCGAATGTAAGCTCTTCATTTTCGATTTTCCCGCCGCTTTCTGTAATAAAATCCTTTCCGATTTTCAATGTTTCGTAGTACGATACCGGAACTCCATTCTCTACACAAGCATCGACGTTGATTTTTCGCAGAGCGCCTTTTTCTCTTAAAACAAATCCCGTACATGGAATACGATGTTGTAAAGGCACGGTAATAATAGAGAAATCTGTATCATCAACAAGCAATTCGGAAACATTAGGATTGGTTTCGATGAAGTTTATCTCATACGATAATGCACCTCCGCCTTCGTTGATTATCAACTGTAAAAAGTCCCAGATTGACTTGGGACCTATTAAAGTTAGAGGCTCGGTGCGATTAAAAAGCGACATCGACGTTATCAATCCAGGTAAACCGAAATAATGATCTCCATGTAGATGAGAAATCAATACGTAACGTACTTTTTGTAATTTGAGTTGGTTTCGTAACAGTTGATTTTGTGTTCCTTCTCCGCAATCAAAAAGAAAAACATGCTTATCCAAACGAACGTACTGAGCACTGGGATTCCGGTCTTTTGTGGGAGTCGCCGACGAGGTACCTAGCACCGTTACTTCGAATGGTTTTTGCATAATTCAAATGTAACAAAAACTATACCGCTATTAAGAAATTGTAATTAAACGAACTGTTTTATTTAGTGAATGTATTCAATACTTCTTGTACTTCTATCATATCGATGCATTTATTATTAGGTCGAGAACAATGAATTTGATCACAAGGGTTGCAATCAAGTATGTGATGAATAACCTTTGATCCCTCGGTTTGTGGATAAAATACATCTTTTACGCCGGGTCCAAATAAAGCTATGCTTTTAACACCCATGGCATCGGCAATTTGCAAAGGGCCACTTTCATTACCTAAAAACAATTCTGCACGACTAATAACAGCCGCAAATGTACCTAATGTTGCCTTGGTTATCCAAGCAACTCCTGCACCATCGCTATCCTTGACGATACCTTCAATCAGCTCTGACTCATCGGGCGTACCGATAATTATCGATTGAAATCCTTCTACATGGTATATTTTTTTTACTACCTCAGCGAATCGCTCTACAGGCCATCTCCTGAGCAGGCTTCTGCCTCCGGGATGTACCACCACAAATTTAGAGGATCGTTCTTCTCCCAAAAGTTCATTCAGTAGATTTTGAGCCGTATGTTCATCAGATTCCCCAATAAATAAGGGCTCAAGCGACCAAGCCAAATTACCCACTAAGGGTTCAATAATTCTAAAATTGGTAATTCGCTCGTGCGGCTGCTGTCCCCTTTGCGCAAATCGAACCCTTCCGCGATCCAATCGCACTTTTTTAGTCCTCCAAAGTGAAAGCCAAAATGTGCGCCAAGTACCCCTCAACTCTACCCATACGTCGGCTCTTAAAGGAAGCTCCTCTGTATGGTGAATAACATTGTCGATATACGGATTGGCGTTAATAAGACTTCCCACAAAAGGTTTACAAAGCAGGGTTAAACGCGCCTGAGGCGCATATGACTTTAGAATTTCAAATACATGCACCGCAGTAACCATATCGCCAATTTCATCCCACTTTACCACCACAATTTCCTTTATCTTTTCAGGGGAAACCTGAGAACGCCAGCACCTCGATGCCAGCATATTGGCCGCATATAAAAGCTTCTCAGACATCCAAATGCAAGGGATAAATCAGGGGTTGGGAGGGCACGGCATCGGAATGGATTTTGGGTAAAATCAATTGCAAATAATACAAACCCGGAGCTGCCGTTTCAGGCACAAAAATCAACTCCGTTATGGTAGCATGCCTGCGGGTATTTTGCGGATATTGCCACCAAATTCGATGCGCCGCCAAGGCCCCGGCATCTTCTTCAGGATCTACCGACGGCAAATCGGTTAAAATATGTTCAAATCCGGCATCTACTAATAATTGCATGGCTTCTATTGTGAAATACGGAGGCTCGTTACCAGACCAAACTCTCGATTTTTTATCGGCAGTGTTGGGCAAGGTTCTTATTATGATAGCCGGAACGCGCTCAAATTCAATTTCCACCAAAGAATGAGCCGTGATACAAAACCTTCCTTCGGCATCGGTTAAGAGCGGCACCGAAATAAGCTGGGCTAATAAATTGGGCGTTTGAAATACTTCGGCTACATGTATACGCTCCCGACTTAAATGTCCAACGCACTCGGTATGAGTGCCATTGCCATGAGCGCAATACGTTACTACTTCACAATTGGCGCTTCCACCTTCCGACACAGCACCCACAAAATCACCTACTCGTATGGGTTCAAATTGAGCGGGATTAATATGAAAGGCGTTTGGGTTTTCAGCCTCTGGCCCAAAACCTAAAGCCAAAGAAATCGCCTGGTCGAGTTGGGCGTTGTAGACATTGTTATTGTGATTGATTTGCAATTTCACGGTCTTCAAATTTCCACAAAAACCCCGAATATAAAAAACGCCGCTACGGTATCTCCAATGAAAGAATCAACTGCGGGTAATCGAGCTTCGTATTTAACTGGCAATGGCTTTATTCAATATCTTTAAGTATTCCTCATGTGGAATTTCATAGGCACCAAATTGCGCAATATGAGAATTCAAATATTGGGTATCTAAAAGTAAAAAATCGTGATCTCGAAGAAATTCTACCAAATAAACCAGACATATTTTGCTTGCATCGGTAACCGTATGAAACATACTTTCCCCAAAAAATGCCTTGCCAATACTTACTCCATACAAGCCTCCAACCAATTCATTGTTCTGATACGCCTCAAAGCTATGGGCATATCCATGTTCGTGCAATCCAAGGTAGGCCTCGATAATATCTTCTGAAATCCAAGTATCTTCAAAACGCAATTGCTGACAATTCCGAATTACGGTTTCAAAATTCCGATTAACATAAATAGAAAAGGCTTTTTTTCGGTATAGTCGTTTCAAATTTTTAGTAATGTGAAAGCGCTCATCTAGTGGTATAATTCCTCGCATCAACGGCGTATGCCAATATATCTGATTGTCTTCTTCGGGATCTGCCATGGGAAACGATCCAGAAGAATATGCTTGAATTAACAATTGAGGCGACAATAACACGGGTGCAAATGTAGGTGAACTGCAAAAAAACATGTTTTTTTGTGTTTAAATGGGCTCACCAAAAAACAAATTGGCAAAATTCGCCGAATTTGACGCTTTTGAAAATACATTCGATTACAATCACGACACTAAAGGAAAGTGGTCCGAAATTTTTGGAAATAACAATCCGATTGTAGTTGAATTTGCCTGCGGGAAAGGCGAATACAGTATTGGACTTGCAAAATTGAATCCCCAAATAAATTACGTGGGTGTCGACATTAAAGGCAATCGACTTTGGAAAGGGGCCAAAATAGCATTAGAATCGGGATTAAGTAATGTGCGATTTTTACGCATTCAGATTGATAACGCCGCCCAATATTTTGAGGCTGGTGAGGTTTTTGCAGCTTGGATTACTTTCCCCGATCCTCAGCCCCAAAAAAGATATAAAAGACTTTGTAGCGGAAAGTTCCTTAATATTTATCGAGAAATAATGCCTCCCAATAGCCGCTTGAATATTAAAACCGATAGCGACTTATTTTACGAAACGGCATTAGAGCAAGCCATTATAGATGGATTAACGGTAGAGGCAAATATTAACGATGTATATGCCCTAAACCCTTTACCAGAGTTTTTAAATATTCAGACTTTTTACGAGCAAATTTGGCTCAAAGAAGGTAAAAAAATCAAATACGTTCGCTTGGTATTGGGAATTGAGAAAAGCAATGAATCTAAAAGGATTTCACTTGAAGAAGGTACACCTCTTCCGCCATTGACAGAAACTGCATAGCCTGATTTCTCCTGACTGCAACCTTATAAAACACACCGTCGATATATTCGCGATTCACCACTCTATGGTCGAATGGCTTAAGCAACTGGTGAATAAGCTGTTCGTGCTCGAAATTTGCATTAATTGCAAAAAGATCTTCTTGAATTTTTTGCACTTTTTCCGAAAGTAACAATACCGACTTAGCAGCATCTCCATAAGCTTGAATCAAACCTGGAATACCCAACATTGTACCGCCAAAATAGCGAACCACAATCACCAATACATTCGTTAATTCCGCACTAATTATGGCTCTCAATATAGGCCTGCCTGCGCTATTGCTGGGTTCTCCGTCATCATTTGCTCGTTGTGCTTCATGCCCTTCACCTATTATGTAGGCGTAACAATGGTGCGTAGCATCAGGGAATTTCGATTTAACTGCGTGTAAATGTTGCTTGACCTCAAGTTCGCTTTTTACCAAGAAACTATACGCGAGAAATTTTGAACCTTTTTCCCTTAAGGCAGAATCGGCTTCTTGTTTTATTTCGTTGTAGGTATCTGAGAATAATGAACTCAACTCAACAAAAGTATGGCCAAAATAGCTAACAACAAACCCAACATACTTCTTTTGGAAAACCGCTCTCCGAGAATCAAACCAAGCAAAAAGGTCATTAGAACGACGGTAACATTATTTAATGTAAAAAACACAGCAGTTTTAGATTCAAAAACATCTAAGGCGTTATAAATGGCAAAAATGGAAAACAAGTTTATCACCCCTAAAAAACTTCCCCAAATAAATGATTCAAGTTTCCAAAGCGCCTTGAATGCTTTTGTAAAATACGTGTAGGTAATTCCGGTAATAGCAGCTCCCGTAAATGTTAAAACGGCAAATTGCAAGTTTGACCAGCTTCCGTATTCGGCATGTTTTACCAGATTCATGCCCGTATCGACTAATCCGCTGCCCAAAAACACCCACAGCAGAGATCTATCGAATACTGTTTTAGATTGGGGTTGGTAACTGATGAGAAATACCGCTAATATTGCCAATATCACACCGGCGTAACCTATTGGTTTTATCTGCTCGAGAAAAACGAAAAGGGCAAAGAGTACCGGAATCGTAACACTCATTTTAGAGGCTACGGCACTCAAGGCTGCCCCTGATTTCGCCGTTGCTCTTCCCATTAATAAAAATGTACCCATGAATAAAACTCCCAATGAAACAATAGGTAGAAAACCAGGAGTTTGAATTGAACTGAGGGTAAAAACCGGAGTTTTATAGGATAAAAGCGAACCAAGCCAAACACAGGTTATATAATTCCAAACGATAGCAGAAGCAAGATTTACGTTTCTTTTGGAAATCCATTTGAAAATTAAAAAAATGAATGTGGAAAGACCCGCACTAAAGACTAATGCTGCCCATTGATCGCTATGAAGGCTCATATACTGTCAGTAAGGAATGTTCAAATTCAATGGTTTCAATTGAATTGAAATTGTGGAATTTTGGCGCAGGGATGCCCTCGGGCCAAATTAAATTTTTATGTGAAAATCGGTGTATTTCATCTATACATCCGCCCTTTAAGAAATAATTCAGTGTAGCGGCACCGCCTTCAATTAACAAGGAGTTTATATGATTTTCATAGAGAAAATCGATAATCAACCGAGGTGTATCTCTTAACCCTGGAAGGGAAAAAACCCTGAAATTATTTTGATCGATTTCCATGTTCTCCGTCAAAACCCATGTATGTAGGTCGCTCGTAATAACACGTTCGTAATTACCCGAATAATCCGGATCTAAAACCACACGTATGGGTTGCGGACCACCATGAAACCTATCTGTAAGTTCAGGTTTATCTATTTGCCAAGTACCTACGCCAACTAAAAGGGCGGATACTTCTTGACGTAGCGCATGGGTATGCAATCGGGTATCATTTCCACTAATAAAGGCTTCACGTTTGGGAACTGGGGCAAAAAAACCATTTTGGGTTTCGGCCCATTTTGCTATAACGAATGGCTTATTTTGAGTGTGATATGTATTAAAAAAACGATTGAGTTTTAGGGCTTCTTCGTTACAAACATTCTCAATCACTTCTATACCCGCTTTTCGTAAAATATCGATACCCCTACCCGAAACCAAAGGATTGGGATCGCGCATAGCCACCACCACCTTCGGAATTCCGCTTTCTACAATAAGCGAAGCACAAGGAGGCGTTTTCCCGAAATGAGCGCAGGGTTCTAAGCTCACATACAAAGTTGATTCACGCAAAACCGCCGGATTGTTTACTTTATGAATTGCATCGGGTTCGGCATGCGCATCACCATAGGCACGATGATACCCCTCTGAAATCACTTCGTCGTTATGAACTAAGAGCGCCCCAACCATGGGATTGGGATTGACCCACCCCTTGCCCATTTGGGCTAAATGGATACAACGCATCATGTAATCGACGTGTTTCATTAGTGCTTACGAAAATAACCTTAATTTTGCAGCATGACGCCATCTAACAAAACCAGCCGTTTGGGTAGACTTAAAATAACGGCTGCGTTTCGCGATTTTTTCAATAGCCAACAAGCATCCGGAATCTTATTAGTAGCAGTAACTGCAGCCTCTTTGTTCATTTCGAATAGCATATGGGGTAATGATTATCGGGCTTTTTGGGATATTCATTTTGGAACAGAGGCCTATCATTTACACCTAAACCACAGCATAACAGACTGGATCAATGACGCTTTGATGTCGGTCTTTTTTCTTTTAGTAGGTATTGAGATTAAACGTGAACTTTTGGACGGAGAGTTAAGCGACAGGAAACGAGCGATGCTGCCAATGTTTGGCGCCCTTGGAGGAATGGCCTTTCCAGCATTGTTGTACTTCTTATTCAATATGTCATCTCCCGAAACATTATCTGGTGTGGGAATTCCTACTGCCACGGATATTGCGTTTGCGATTGCTATCTTAGGACTGTTAGGCGATAGAATCCCTCCTTCATTGAAAGTATTTCTAACGGCATTGGCCATTATTGATGACCTCGGGGCTATAATGATAATTGCCATTTTTTATGGCCAAGGAATTCATTGGGCGTGGCTTGGTGCCTCAGCGACTATCGTTGGAATTATGTATATAGTAGACAAACTAGATTGGGATTACTCATTGCTATATATCACATTGGGAATTGCATTGTGGTTTACGATGATGCACTCGGGAATTCATGCTACACTCTCAGGGGTGATTTTGGCCCTAATGCTGCCTCGACAATCGAATAAGGAGAAAAAAATGTCGAATCAATTAGAACACGCTCTTTCTGGGTATGTTTCTTTTTTAATTTTACCTCTTTTCGCTGCAGCAAATACCGCTATTAAAATAGATATTAAGATGATGAATCATATAATAAACCCTTTGTCTATGGGTATATTTTTTGGTTTGTTTTTTGGAAAGCCGATTGGTATTGTTTCCTTCAGTTGGATGGCCGATAAACTCGGAATTGCGCAAATTTCAAAAAATATTAGTTTCACCAAATTATTAGGTGCTGGTTTATTAGGAGGCATCGGATTTACCATGTCTATATTTGTGGCAAATCTTGCTTTCAGCGAACGCGAACTCATAGATATGGCAAAATTGAGTATCATCATTGCCAGCATATCTGCCGCACTCATAGGTTACTTTGTTTTGAGCAAAATTAAAAACTCAGGTGTTTAGCTACCTTAATTGGTGTGAAGTTTCTTTTGATTAATTATAGAAATTGTTGTTTTCACAATTTAGTCCGACCAATTTAAAAGGCATTTCCAGATGTATTTAACGTTAAAAAAAAACAGAGATTTTAATTGATTACATTTGTTAAATGAATTCAAGTTACAAGCAGCAAACTTACTTAATATCGGGGATTCTGCTATTGGCCATTGGGTTATTGTGGCTTTTTAAATCTGTTGGTATTGAGCTGCCTGAATATTTAATTTCCCTTCCAACATTGGTAATGATTACCGGTCTGGTAATTTTAGTAAAATCCCAATTCAGAAGTGAATCGGGTTGGATTGTATTTTCTTTTGTGTGGATTATCGTCCTTGCCCTCTTGCTCGATCAAAATATCTGCGTTGCAATTTTCTTGTGCATTTATTTCATCTCTAAAAAGAGCAAAACCATAACTACTATCTCTATTCTGAGAATAGTTATTATCAATATCAAAACTTCCATTTAATCT
>JALRKL010000112.1 GCA_023268875.1 Bacteroidia bacterium | reverse complement strand
TATACTGCAATTTGCAGAGTCCATTCCCCAAACCTTAATACCTCTTAACATAAAAGGAAGTAGATTGGTGTTAAGTTCGTTACTATTTGCATTTCCACACACGGCTATAATTCCATTAGGTTTTGTTTGTGCAATCGCGTTTGCTAAAATTTTTCCTCCAACGGTATCTACTACTCCATCCCATAAACCTTTATCTATTGGTCTTGGATCTTTATCAAATTCAGTATGGCTTAGTTTCGTGTTTTCTGCTTCCGGAGAGTTAATCGAATCTAAAGGTAAAATTGTCACAGTGAGTAAGGGAGGCGTTAATGATGCAGTTTTTAGAATGGAAAACACCCAACGTACGTTTTATATCAATAGAGGATTTGAGTTTTTAAATGAGAATTCATTAGAAGAACTCATTGGGGCCACCGCTGTTATTTATTTCTATGAGGTTTTTAATCCTTTAGATCCATTCGACCAATCTAGTAAGAATATTGTCCGACTAGAAAGCAATGAAGAATTGATCTTTAATATGTAAATGCGATTTTACGACAAAGTTGAGTTCGCTGTTGCGATTTCAAAAAAATGAAAGAAAAAAATAATTGCTGCAGCCCTACCTATAATTTTTTGAGTAAAATTAAAGGTTCCTCCCGATGCATTCGGTAATTAATTCTTGTTTCCCTATTGATTTCAAAAGGTATAAATTCAAAACCATATGAGAGCCAATCTTTCCAAGGTTCGTTTGCATATAAGCGAACATGATCGTGCTGCCCAACCCAGTTTATTCTTTGCATTCGATTGAACAACTTAGAATTAACGCGCTTTTGGGTGCGAATGGGAGAAAACGGCACTTGTAATATGGCACTACCTCCTGTTCGAAGTACCCGGTGTAATTCCATAATGGCCGCGTATTCATCGGGTATATGCTCCAAAACATGATTACAAATAATCATATCAAAGCGCGAATCTTCGAAGGGCAAATCTGTTAAATCTGCATTCAATACACTCTTATGATAACTGAATTTATATCCCTTAGTTCTTTTGTCGATACCGGTTGCTTGTACATCCCAATTTTTCCAGCGCTTCCAAATAGGCTTTTCTGGAGCTACGTGTAAAACTGATTTTTTACTCGTTGAATCTTTCCCAAAACGGTTTTCGAGATAGTGGTATACCAAGCGATCGCGGTCGGATGAGAAACAAATGGGACAATCTACATTCCTAGGACCTGCGCCAATAACTTTAAATTCCTTTAAAACAGCAGAATTATGTCCTCTAGGGAGCCAAAACCAGGGTTTTCGTTGACAGATGTTACAAGAAGCTTTATCGTGGTTGAAGAAATCTCTGCCAAATATATTCACATTCGCAATTAACAAAAAAAGTCGCATCAAGCGACTTTTTTTGAGTTTTTTCTAAATTTGTTCAGTTCTACTTAACAGAAACCAATTCGGTTTCAAAAATTAGGGTTGCATTTGGTGGTATTACTCCACCTGCACCGCGCTTTCCGTAGCCTAACTCGGATGGTATGATTAAGGTGTATTTGGATCCAACTTTCATTAATCCAATTCCCTCATCCCAACCTGGAATTACTTGGCCAATTCCCAATTTGAACTCGATGGGTTCGCCTCTACGATATGAATTGTCAAATTCATTTCCATTGGTTAGTTTACCGCTATAATGTACGGCAACAGTTTTACCTTTAACGGCTTGTTCTCCCGTACCTTCTTGCTCCACTACATAGTATAAACCGGAAGGAGTTTTCTGTGCATTTGGGTATGTTTTCATAACCCAATTGTCGAATTCTTTTGCTGCCTCTGCGGCTGCTTTCGCTGCTTTTTCTTTCATTTGTCCTCTGTATGTATCCATAGCGGCTGCGTTTGCTTCAAATTTTTCAGCATCGGTACCTTTACGAATAATGGTTAACGTTTCTATACTATCTCCTTGTTGAATAGCGTTTACGACATCTTGACCGCTGATAACCGCACCAAAAACAGTGTGCATGCCATCTAACCAAGGCGTAGCTACGTGTGTAATGAAGAACTGTGAGCCATTAGTACCAGGTCCTGCATTGGCCATAGAAAGTATGCCCGGACCCGTATGCTTTAAGGATGGATCAAACTCATCTTCAAAATTGTAACCAGGTCCTCCGGAGCCGTTTCCTGCTGGATCGCCCCCTTGTATCATAAAGTTTGAGATTACTCTGTGGAATTTAAGCCCATCGTAATAAGGAGTGCCTTCGCCTTTGGCGGTGTTAGGGATTTTTCCCTCGGCTAAACCCACAAAGTTGCACACAGTTAAAGGAGTTTTGTCGTAGTGTAATTTTAAAATAATGTCGCCTTTGTTGGTCGACATCTTAGCATACATTCCCTCTGGAAGGGAGTCGGTGTTATAGGTTGAAAGATTCATGGTGTTTGCAGATAAAGCCCAAGTACTCGCAGTGAGCAACACACTCATCCCGAATGTGCCGAGGGTTCTAAAAAATGGTTTTTGTATCATGTTTATAAAGTCTCTAATAGTTTTCGATCTCTTTTTGTCAATTTCTCTACCACAAGTTCGTAGCTCGTATCAATAAGCGAAAATACGAATTCAGTGGTTAATCCTTCCAAATCAACCGTAATCCATAATTTTTTATTCATGTGATAACCCGGTGTAATTTGTTCATATTCAGCTTGCAGTGCCCGCGAAACTTCCGTGTCGCACTTTACCGTGATTTTTTGAAACGCACTAACATTGCCCAAGCAAAACATCTTCCCCAAAACTTTCCAAACCAGGGTGTCTTCATCAAAAGGGAAGGTGGCTTCCACTCCTTTTTTCGACAAGCAATAACTATTTACGGTTTCTAAAAACACAAACTTTACAAAACTAAATCATACCCCTAACTTTGCAACTTTCGTTGAGCGGATATTTTCGCTCAAATATCTAAATAAAAAATGAGTTATATAGAAAAGCCATGATGAAAATAGTTTTTAATCGATTTCAACATTTACTTCTTGCTACCCTGTTCATTTTCTTTTTCGGGGGAAGCAAACTAACGGCTCAAACTAATAAACAAAGAGCCGTGCGATGGGAAAAGTTAGAAATTCGCTTCGATAGTATCGCGTATTTGGATGGAAAACCCTTCACAGGCCGAGCGGAATATTATTATCCCCAACAAAAAGACGGCAGACCCAGATTGGCAAAAAGAGCAGAATTTTTAAATGGTATTTTTCATGGAGAATTCGCGAAACTCCGTCAGAATGGAGATTTTATAACTCGGGAAACCTTCAAGAACGGAGTAAAACACGGTCCATTTTATTACTATTATGAAAATGGGAAGGTTGAAGTCATGGGAGAATATAACAATGAATTAATTGACGGTTTGGTGCAAGGGTTTTACGCGAGTGGCAAAAAATATTATATCAATCGATACACACTTGGCGAGCGCAATGGTTTGTGTGAAGCCTTTTTTGAAAACGGAAATAAAGAAACGGAAAGTCGTTACCGCATGGGAGTTCCTGTAGGCGAGCATTACGGCTTTTTTGACAACGGTGCTGTTCGATTTTATAAGAATTTTGACGATTCCGGAAATTTAAATGGCCCTCATTATTATTATCACAGTACGGGATGTGCCGCTATTGAGGAATATTATAAAAAGGGCAATTTAGATAGTGTGCAACGCGCATGGGATGCGTCAAGTTGTGCATTAATAAAAACAGGTTTTTGGAACGACGGAAAGGAAAATGGCACGTTTGCTGAATTCAACATGTTTGGCGATACTATTAAAATTGCACAGTTCAAAGACGGAAAGAAACATGGGATCCAAGGGGAATACCGAATTGAAAAAGATCCCAAAACCAACTTGAGATACCGAGCCGTTGAAAACGAGGGTAATTATATTGATGGATTTGCTCATGGATATTGGGTTTATGGGAAAAAGACATGTTTTCAATCGAGAGAAGGAAACTACGATATGGGAGTTAAAGTAGGAGAGTGGAAGTACTACGACCACAAATGTGAACTTCTATTGAAACAGAAATACGATCAGGAAGGCAATTTGTTAGAAGAAGAAGCATACGACTAAATGGCACATGTAATTGAACCCTTTGTAATCGGAATGACAGGGCTTTCCGGTGCGGGTAAAACTTTTTATGTAAATCGACTGAAACAACAATTCGGCAATAAAATATGCATTTTAGGATTTGACGATTATTATAAGCCCTTGGAGGAACAGTTGGTTGACGAGCACGGAGAAGCAAATTACGATTTGCCTTCTGCATTATATGCCGATCGTTTTTATCAAGATCTGTTAAAGCTGGTATCGTACAAGTCTATTGTAATACGCAAATATCAATTTGAACATTACGATGCGCCAGAAGTAATGGAAACCATTGATCCAGCCCCTATAATTTTGGTGGAAGGATTATTTGTAATGGAAATAAAGCCGGTTGATTCCATGTTGAATTATCGTGTTTTTATCGATTGTGATACGGAGCTGTGCTTCAATAGAAGACTGGAGCGAGACATCCGCGAGCGAAATATTCCTCGTGAAAGAAGTTTACATCAATGGAACTACCACGTAATGCCGGCCTACCAACAATTTATTGAGCCTCACAAGGAGCGCTGCAATTTGGTCGTGGAAAACGCAGGCCCACCTGAAAATAATATTCAAACTATATTAAATCACATTCGCTCCAATGCCCACCCGTCGGCCTTACAGGCCCTAACGGGCAATTTGTAGTTTAACGGGCATAGTGGATGGCTTCGCCCAGTTCGAGTGCTGTACGCAACTGATTGATGCCGCTAAGCCATAATCCTATTCCAACCACAGAGGAAGCCAATCCTATGTAGGCAATGTACGGCAACGTTTTTGAATATTAGCCGATTTTGACTTTTTCGCACCCTCTAAATTCCGTGTCATATACCGCAAAGCTGGCTTCATTAAAGATACCCGCCACTTCACCTGGGTTTAGCAGTAAGGATTTTCCAAATTTTTGTTTGTGAAAACTATGGCTGTGGCCAAAGAAAACGGCATCAAACCAACCGGTTTTCACCATGGTTTGCGCATAAAAAGGATAATGTGTTACCCCGAAACGAACCCCGTCTAGAATTAATGGGTTTTCTTCATCGCCAATATAATCGCCAAATAATCTTAAATTCTTGTATTGTTCAGCCAATCGTAACATATTGAACTTATCGCTGTCGTTATTACCAAAAACTATATAACAGTTCAGGTTACTTTCGCCCAGAGCACCAATTACAAATGGAGAGCATAAATCCCCACAGCAAATGAGATGTTGAATTTCTCGAGCTTCACATATATCTAAAAGGGTGTTTAGATTTTTTAAATTATCGTGAATATCACTTACTATCGCTATTTCCATGGGTTTTATCAACAAAGATTGCGGCGAAAATACAAAAGCATTGTAACTTTGTGAAAGATTATGGCGATTATCATCACAGAAGAGTGTATAAATTGTGGCGCATGCGAACCCGAATGTCCCAATAATGCCATTTATGAGGCAGGTGTAGAATGGTCAATAGCCCAAGGAACAGGCGTTACAGGTAGTTTTACTTTAAAAAATGGGGAAGTTGTGGGGGCGGAAGATATGTTTAAACCTGTTAGCGATGAAGTGTATTTTATTGTTCCCGATAAATGTACCGAATGCACCGGTTTTCATGAAGAGCCACAATGTGCCGCCGTTTGTCCTGTGGATTGTTGCGTCCCAGATCCCGATCACGTAGAATCGGAAGAACTGCTCTTGGACCGAAAAGAACGCTTGCATTTGGATTAAAATTGCATTTTCGCCTCAGCAGGCGCATCTTTGTTTTATGAACCCCCGTTTTTCATGTGGATTGTCCACCATGCCTTTGCGTGAGTTCCCCTCCGAAGCAGCAGAATGCGGAACTTTTTTGCTTCTAGGCGAACCTTATACATTGGTCAAGAGTATGACAAACGATTCGGGTTCTTTATGGCATGAAATTATTTGTGACCACGATGCCTACAGGGGTTTTATTAGCGATGCCTATCACAAATTATCGGTACCGCCGTTAGAAAATCCTTATAAAATCACCCAACCCTGTTTAATCAAAGATGAGGCCGGCACAAGATATATTTCCCCCGGAAGTTATATTAACTTTAACAATACCTACACAGATAAAATTGAACCAGAGGCTTTCTTAAAACAGTATTTAGGCACCCCTTATCTATGGGGAGGAAGGTCTATTACCGGGATAGATTGCAGCGGTTTTTCTCAGATTTATATGGATTACATGGGAATGCCCGTTCCGCGAAATGCGAGTCAACAATATTTGTTAGGAAATCCGATTAATTGGGGAAATCACAAGTTTGGAGATTTAGCTTTTTTCGGGAGTTTGCCGGATAATACCCAACCAAAAATTACCCATGTGGGAATTGTATTAAAATCGGATTCAATAATCCATGCTTCTGGTAAGGTTAAAATAGATACATTTACCCCTGAGGGTATCCTCTCAGAGGTAGAAAGTGTACTAACCCATACTTTAATTGGTATAAAACGATTTACAGCATAGTTAAGTATGAAATTACAAGAATATATAAACGAAATGAAGCCTGATTTCCATCGATTATACGGTGAGAAATATCAATTTGAATTGGGGCAATCCGAAGCACACATCGATTTAACTTTAGGCGCTGCCACTAAATATATTCAAGGATTAGCGCTTTCGGGCAAACTAAGTGAGATCCAATCATTAGCTACCCAAGGAAGTATGGCAATGCAAGATTCCCCCTATTATCATGAATTACTAAAAGAAATTACGACGAGTTATTATGGTTTAACCTGGGATTCGGTGCGTAAAGAAGCATTGGCAAAAGATATACTCGGATTTATTTTGGATGGTTTAAAACACCGTTTTCAAGCGGGTGGTTATTCCCCCGATAGAGCTGGAGTAATGGCGTTTTTAGGACTCGACATGGGAGTTTTAGGTAAAATGGGTGGTATGTTTTCTAAGTTTTTTCGTTAATAAAGAATATGGAATTAATTAAGCGCCTTGTAATACGGCTTCTAATCTTCGTTTTTTTAATATCGGGGAATGAGGTTTTAGGGCAGGCCACATTTTTAATTCCTAAAAAAATAAAAAACACCTTCCAAACAGAATTGCTCCTTGAGGAATATAATGATTTACAGTATTTAGAATCGCATCTTCCCAATTTTCAACATGTTGAAGTTGTTCGGGTAGATGGTGCCGTTGATATTGCGAAAGCGGCGTTTTTATGTTCAAAACTGAGCATGATTCAAGAATTGCAGCTTTTTAAATACGAGGGGATCATTGCCGACGAAGATCTACAGTATTTAGAGTGGGTGCCGTATGTGTCAATATACATCCCCAAAAACAGGATAGATGCCACAGTGCTTAATGATGCGTGGGGATTATTAACACAAGTTTCCCTCCGTTTTGAAGAGGTTCCCGATAATTTTGACTTCTTAAAAGGTTGGAAACAATTACGAAATTTATCGGTTTTGGGCAATCTGAATAAAGAGGAAGCCGAGTCATTGTTGTGGGTTATCCAATCGGAAATGCCCCGATTGAAACATCTTGAAATGAGTTTAGTCGGCGTTCAAGATCTTCCCCCGAGAATTAAAGATTGCAAACAGTTGCATTCAATTCGGATTATCGACGGGAGCGAATGGGCTCAAGGCCTTGCTTTGGAGGAAATGGGCGAGTATGTGGTGCCGCTTCGCACGGGAAGTAGAAATGTGAAGATTGGGAAAGGTGCCAATTCTGCCATTGTTGAGAAAAACGTATACATGCCGTTGAAATGGGTTTCAACCCGGCCCAGGCTCTCAACGAAAGATTTAGCCTATCTGAAGTCGTTGTATCCCGACGTTACAGAACACGAGGCATTAACCTGGCTAGAGGATACCGAGTGGGAATTGGATTTTGCAGAACAAGAAGGGCTATCAACATATCCGTTTGCGATGGAGAAAAATGAACGCGCTTTTTGGTCGGATTTTGCAGAAGGAAAACACAGTTATTTAGCACATTCGGAATCGGATCAGGTATTCCTAGGCGACCACAAATGGTCGGTTTCAATTCCTAAAAATGCCTTGCAGTTTAAAGACGGTCGACCTTATAATGGGGCGTATCATGTGAATGTGCAATTTATGGACGAAGCGGCACAAGTGGCTTCGTCGGGATTGGGATTAAATTACGATAGTAATCGTGTTAAATATGCCTTACATCCTTCGTTTTGTCTTGATATCAGGGTGTTTAGCGACGATAGAAAACACGAATTACAACTAAAGCCTGGATATTTTTCAGAAGTGAATTATGCGGTAGGAATTTCCGAAAATGACCGATTTTTTGCTTGGAGCGAGGCAAAATCCAAATGGATGCATTTTTATGATTACGACTACCAGTTTGATGCTCCCGGCTTACCTGTGAAAATCGATTTCTACCAATTTTACAAAGGAGCTGAAACAGCCAAAATACGGAGTGATTTTAAGTCTTGGACGATTGATGAAGCCTTTCAAACAGAAGGATTTAATTACCTAATGCCGCCAGAGCGATATGAGATGCGTTTGGGGAAGTATAAAGGACAGTTCGTGCTCGATCCTCCAAATAATTCCAAAGAAATTCGTCGGATTATAAGAGGTAAGAATCAACTGGGAATCAGAGCACTACCAAGAAATAAGAAATCGCAAAGCGGGATTCAAGAGTTGGTGATTTTTGATAGAACCCACAGCCTTTTTCCGGAATTAGAACCCTTCGAAGGATTTCGATGGGCATTTCAAACACAGATGCCGTACGACAAAGTATTGGCATTTTTTAAGGAGAAAAATTGGGTTGATGCCCGATTAAGGAAATTGGGGAAATCGTGCTATTTAGAGCTGAAGACGCATCGTGGAATTTGGTCAATTCCATTGCTTTATCCAAGTGCCTATATGATGGGCGATTCAAAGTCTAAAGCCAAGGCAGATGCAGATTTTAATAAAAGATTTGCGAAATATGAAAAAATTCGGGCTCAGAAAGCGGGCTTGTGGCAATTTTTGCGTCAACAATTAGAGTCGGTTGATCGCGAAGAACAAAAAACGGCCTTGTTTGGAATTTCGGCGGCAAAAGCCCGCCGAAATGGTCGCTTTATGATTCAGAGTTTTGGCGTTTTTGCAATGGCACATCCGCTGCCACAAAGCGAGGCACAATCTGATTTGATACTCTGTGAATTAGGTAAGATTCCTTTGAAACTGAAACGGGTAGCCTTGATATTTGATGGAGAGCCGTTTACCGTGGTTATACCTCCTGTTCCAAATACCTTACAGATTCCTGTATTTATGGAATCTCTTCAGTTTTTGTTGGCTGAAACCGATAATGGAGAACTATACTACTTGGAGGGTGGGGCCCTCCGGAATTTGAAGATTGCAGAAAATACACTTACCTATGTGGAGTTGAAGGCCCTAAAGAACAACCCTAAAAATACTTCAGAGCTATTGAAGGAAATGGGGATAAGAGTTACCAAAAAACGAAGAAAATAATGACACCCGAATGGATATTGGCGGGAATAACCGCCTATTTTTTAATGTTGCTGATCATAGGGCGCATAACCTCAAAAAACGCCGATAGCGCCAGTTATTTTTTGGGCAATAAACAGAGTATCTGGTGGATGGTAGCCTTGGGAATGTTGTCTGATTCTATGAGTGGGGTCAGTTTTATAAGTGTCCCTGGTGCTGTTTCGGTGTCTCATTGGCATTATTTCCAGTTGGTAATTGGCTATTTCTTTGGATATCTGGTTATCGCATTTGTGTTGCTACCCTTGTATTACCGTTACGAATTAACCAGTATTTACAGTTATCTGGAGTCGCGATTTAATCCGGTAGCCCAAAAAACAGGAGCATTTTTCTTTATCATTTCACGGTTATTAGGAAGCGCAGGCCGGCTGTTTCTAGCGGTGCTCATTTTGCAGGTTTTTCTATTCGATTTCTGGCACGTCCCCTTCGCCGTATCCGTTTCAATTATCATTGCGCTAATTCTCTTATACACTCTTAAAGGAGGTATCCGAACTCTTGTGTTTACCGATGCCATCCAAAGCGTATTTCTGATTGGTGGCTTGGTAATTGCGTTATATAGTATGTTAAATTCACCCTCCTTAAGTCAATTTTCATTAGGGGAAATTTTTGAACGCTCTATGCATACTGAAATTCTTAATTGGAATGTCTTAAGCAGCACGTTTTGGGGGAAACATTTTATAGGCGGTATGTTTATTTGTATCGCAATGACGGGCTTGGATCAAAATATGATGCAGAAGAATCTTAGTTTAAGAACCTTAAGGGATGCTCAGAAAAATATGATTGCCACGGCTTTTGTTGTCGTTTTGGTCAACGTGGTTTTTCTGAGCTTAGGGGTTGTAATGGTTGAATTCCTTAGGGGAACTCCCTCCATGAATGCGGTTCTTAATGGAAAGTCAGATCTTTATTTTCCAAGTATTGCCTTTGAATTAGGTGGGGTTGCGGGCATGGCATTCGTATTGGGCTTGGCTGCGGCCACATTCAGTAGTGCTGATTCTGTATTGACTACCTTGACTACGAGTACTTACTTTGATTTATTAAGTGTAAACAAACGAACTTGGACAGATAAAAAGAAGTTAAGTGTAAGAAGGTTACTTCATGCCATTTATGCTGTTTTACTTTTGTTGGCTATACTAGGATTCAATGAGTTCGCTGAAGGTGCAATTATAGACGTAGTATTGGGCTTGGCAAATTACACCTATGGTCCACTTATTGGTTTATTTGCATTAGGTATATTCACCAGTCGGAGTCCTAGTGCAATGGGAATCATACTTGTGAGTGTAATCGTACCTCTCCTTTGTTGGTATTTAGGGAAGAATGTATACGTTTCGGATTTAATGGGAGTAGCTCATTTGAATTGGTCCTATTCCTTTGGATATGAATTGATATTGATAAATGGAATATTGTCTTTCCTAGGTTTCTATGTTTTTTCTAAAGAAAAAGACATTCGTTTAAAGGCGTGAAACTGATGTAAATAGATCCATATTATTTCGAAGATATTCGTATAATAAAACAGCCCAAATCCATTAGATTTGGGCTGTTTTTACAGATGGACGTATCCTTGTATTTAGAAATACCCCAATGTTTTTAACATGCTCTTATAACTCTGCTCTTTTGAGAAAAGCTTAAACGTGTATTCGCCGTTTTCATCGCGGTCTATAATTACATGTTTAGGAGCGGGGGTTAAACAGTGTTGTATTCCTCCATATCCGCCGATACTTTCTTGATACGCAGCCGTATGGAAGAAGCCTATATATAAGGTGTCTTCTCGGTCGTAAGTAGGTAAGTATATGGCGTTAACATGTTGTTCTGAATTATAGTAATCGTCTGAATCGCAGGTGATTCCACCTAGTAAAACCCGCTCGTAGTCGGCGTGCCAGCGGTTAATGGGAAGCATTATGAATTTCTTATTAATGGCCCACGCATCAGGTAATTGGGTCATAAAACTAGAATCGATCATGTTCCATTTTTCTCTATCGTTTTGTGCTTTTTGATCCAAAACAGAGAAAATAGTACCCCCTGATTCACCCACAGTGAAAGAACCGAATTCCGTAAATATGTCTGGTTCAGGAATGCCATTCTCTTCGCAAACTTGCTTGATTTGACTCACAATTTCCTCCGCCATGTATTCGTAATCGTAATCAAACGCTAATTTGTTCTTAATCGGAAATCCTCCGCCAATGTTCAAGGTATCGAGATCCGGACATTCTTTCTTCAATTCGCAATACACGCGTAAACATTTGTGCAATTCGTTCCAATAATACGCGGTATCGTAAATGCCCGTATTGATGAAAAAATGCAACATTTTTAATTTGATCTGAGGATTGGTTTTAACCGCCGAGCGATAAAATGGCAATATGTCTTTATATCCGATACCCAAGCGACTGGTGTAGAATTCAAACTTGGGTTCTTCCTCCGCTGCAATGCGAATACCACACTTGAATTCTTTGTCTGTATGCTCAAGTAGCATATTTACTTCTCGCTGATTGTCGAATACGGGAATCACATTAGACCATCCATTATTAATCAATCCAGCTATGTTTTCTATGTAAACGTCACGTTTGAATCCGTTACATACTACAAATTTGTCTTTGTTGATTTTGCCTTGTTCTTCTAAGGTCTCAATAATGTTGATGTCGAACTGCGAAGAGGTCTCCAAATGCACGTCGTTCTTCAATACCTCATCTAGCGTATGTTGGAAGTGATTGCTTTTGGTGCAATAACAGTAATAGTATTTGGCCTTGTAATCGGCCTTTGCTATGGCTACATTGAACCACGACCGCGCTCTGCGTATGTTCTCACTTATCTTTGGTAGATAGATGAATTTCAATGGGGTTCCATACTGCTTGATTAGCTCCATTAATGGAATGTCGTGAAAGGAGAGTTGTCCTTCGTCGTCAACTTTGAATTCCTCAACTGGAAAATCAAAAGTCTGTTGGATTAAGTCAAGATACTTATTTTTCATCAATCTAAGTGAGTTGGATTGTAAATTGTTAGCAAAGGTAAGTTAATTGGATTGTTAAATTGTTAAGGCGGTGTTTGAGTTCGACAGTTTTTTCAAAGAATTACTCGTATTAATCGCAAATTGAATTACCAATGGTTAAATTTGTGCTGAAATTCGAAAAAAATAAAGGATATGAGTAAAATTAGTGTAATCGGCGCCGGAAATGTGGGCGCAAGTTGTGCCGAATACATCGGCATGAAAAACATGGCTTCTGAAGTGGTTTTGTTAGATATCAAAGAAAACTTTGCAGAAGGTAAAGCAATGGATTTGATGCAAACGGCAGCCTTAAATGGCTTTGAAACACGCATCATCGGGAGTACCAACGATTATACTAAAACAGCCAACAGTGATGTAGTGGTTATCACAAGTGGTATTCCACGTAAACCCGGAATGACGCGCGAAGAACTTATTGGGATCAATGCGGGTATTGTAAAATCGGTAATGGAAAACTGCTTGTCTCATTCGCCAGAAGCAATTTTTGTTATCGTTTCAAATCCAATGGATACCATGACGTATTTGGCAAAATCTACCTCTGGGCTTCCTAAAAATAGAATCATCGGTATGGGTGGTGCTCTAGATAGTGCCCGTTTCCGCTATTTCTTGTCGATGGCTTTGAATGCACCGGCAAAAGAAATAGAAGGAATGGTAATTGGAGGTCATGGCGATACAACGATGATACCGTTAACCCGCTTTGCCTCATACAAAGGTGTTCCTGTATCCGAATTCTTAAGTGCTGATCAATTGGCTGATATTAAGGCACAAACTATGGTAGGGGGAGCAACCTTAACAAAAATGTTGGGTACTAGCGCTTGGTACGCTCCAGGTGCGGCTGTAGCCGATTTGGTTCATAGCATTGTGTGCGACCAAAAGAAGATGATGCCTTGTTGCGTTAGCCTTGAAGGCGAATACGGCCAAAATGATATTTGTATTGGTGTACCTGTTGTTCTAGGTAAAAACGGTTGGGAGAAAATCGTTGAACTCGACTTGAACGATGGGGAAAAGGCCGAGTTTGCAAAATCTGCAGAGGCCGTTCGTAATATGAACAGCGCACTTTGATATTCTCGAGAGGCGTTTGGATGATGCTCGTGGCCTCATTGGCCTTTGGCTTCATGAATGTTTCTGTAAAATCAATTTCCGGCATGCACGTGTCGGAAATTGTTTTTTTTAGGGCCATCGTGCAAATATTAATTGCGGCCGCTTTCTTGGCCTATCAGCGTCAGTCGCCTTGGGGGAACAATCCGAAAATGCTCGTAATGCGCGGCTTTTTTGGCTCTATGGGTTTGCTTTGTTACTTCTATTCGTTGCAAGTAATGCCCCTCTCTAATGCCTTGGTTATACACTATCTCTCCCCAATACTAACGACCCTTTTCGCACTGTGGATGGGCGACGAACAGGTGCAAAACAAACAATGGGTATTTTTCGCATTGAGCTTCACCGGCGTGGTAATTGTAAACGGGGTGTCAAGCGTGGTAACCCTAGAAGGTATAGCCGCCGGTTTAGGAGGTGCCGTGTTTTCAGCTTTGGCATATAACACAATTCGTCGCCTAAAGGGAAAAGAAAATCCGAATGTTGTGGTGCTATACTTCCCTTTAGTGACCCTTCCCATTTCCCTGTTGATGCCGGTTGTAGGATTTGGACAATGGATAATGCCAGTGGGCAATCAATGGGTATGGTTGTTATTAACCGGGATTTTCACTCAGATCGGACAGTTCTTCATGACACGCGCATATCAGGAATCTGAAACCAAAGTCGTTTCCGCTATTAGTTATGCGGGAATTATTTGGGGAACCGGATTTGGTTTGTTTCTATTTCACGAAGATTACTCCATTTGGCAGTACCTGGGTATGGCACTGGTAATTACGGGAATGGTATTGAACGTTCGGTTGAATAGAGGTTTGGGATTCCGACGATAATTAAACCACTTTTTGGGTGCTGTGCACCGACTGTTGCGAGTCTTTCCGCATAATGTTATACGCCCAAATGATAAGGGCAAGTCCTGTAAATTCGGTAACATACAAAACCTCCACGTAACCAAAGCGTGTAAAACTGCCTCCGATGCCAGGTAAGATTCCCCCGAGAGCAATTAAAAGATTTCCATAAAATCGTGCCCCGCTGCCAGTCGATTTGTAGTATTTAACAGCAGAATAAATGGCACCGCCTACCAAAAATGCCAAGGCATATATATTAATGAACGGCGAAAATGCACGTACCCATTGCCACTCAAAAATCTTTCCCGACATTCTTTCCGGATTCACCATCTCGAAATTAATAGGCGATTGTAACACGAAAACAGAGGCTACGATCACAGTAATTATCAATAGCGCACTCAATATATGAGCTACTTGCTTCTTTAAAATCAGATAAACCGTGCCTTGAGCCAAAGGAGCGCCCCCCAATAAAGCACCTGTAATGTACCACCACCGGAAATTGTTTTCGCTCCAGCCCACAAGGGTATTCAAACTTTCTGTTAAGGTTCCTGCGCCATAAGTTAGCACGCCAATCAACCACCACAAAATATATAAAGCTCCCGGTTTAGCAAGGTAGTGCTTGAATAACACGGCACTAAAAATCATGGAAACTATAAATGTACCAATCGGGATGTAATATACCAGTTCTAACATGCCGCGAAATTATCTCCGTTGGAACAAATATTCATGTCATAAAAATGTCGTTAATCGCATTAATTAGGTCTTCGTCTTACGGACTTTGTTCAATTTGAATTAGGGCATTATATTTGTTTAAACAATTAACTTTTATGAATCACGTTATTCACAAATCCGAGACCCGAGGTCGTGCCAATCACGGTTGGTTAGAATCTTATCACACCTTTAGCTTTGCCAATTATTACAATCCAGAACGCATGCATTTTGGGGTGCTAAGGGTGCTTAACGATGATAGGGTGGCTCCAGGAATGGGTTTTGGCACTCATCCACACGATAATATGGAAATTATCTCAATTCCATTAGAAGGTGATTTAGAGCATAAAGACTCCATGGGCAATGTTACTGTAATTCGAAACGGCGACGTACAAGTAATGTCGGCTGGTACGGGCATAACGCACAGTGAATACAACCGGAATAAAGATCAAGAGGTAAAATTTCTTCAAATTTGGATATTCCCGAATAAAAAGAATGTCACTCCCAGATACGATCAAATTACCCTAAACAAGGCCGATAGAAACAATACCTTCCAACAAATAATTTCGCCCAACCACGATGACGACGGCGTATGGATACATCAGGATGCTTGGTTTCACATGGCGAATTTATCCGCAGGGAAATCGATAGATTATTCGATAAAACGAGCGCAAAATGGAGCATATTTCTTCATTTTATCGGGAAATGTAATCATCAATGGTCAAGATCTCTATACGCGCGATGGTATAGGTATTTGGAATATGGAAGACCCTATTAGGGTTCAGGCCAGTTCGGATGCCGAGATCTTGCTAATGGATGTGCCAATGTCGCTTAAAATCTGAGCGGTTTAGAAATTTCTGGCGCGTATAACCATAGCGGTTCCCACGTGATATTTTCCTTCAGTTAATATTACTTCCTCTTCCCACACGCGAAGATTTTTAAAGAAATCTAATAACGACCTCAGCTCTTCAACAGAATACAGCATGTCCTCTTGGTCTGGACCGCCAACACCCGGGTTTTTCTCTCGGTAGGGTAGATTGTTAATGCTAAAACCCTCAAAAACAATGAATGAATCTGCCTTCATCCATTTAAAATGACGCTCAAAAACATTCAATTTCATCGAAGTTGGCATGTGAACATAACTAAAAAACAGGGCATCAAAAAAATTCTCGGGATAATCAATATTCAAAAAACCACCTAAACGATAGTCGATTTTGGTGTTGTGCTTTAACGCTAATTCTTCTGCTTTGGCTTTGCCGCTTTCACTTATGTCGTATGCGTAGGCGTTCCAATTGTGTTCAGCGGCAAATACGGCATTGCGACCTTCTCCTTCTGCGGGAAATAGACCATTCCCCATCAAATCAAGTTGAGAAATAGAATCTCTGATAAAGTTATTGGGTTCGTCTCCGTAGGCAAATCCTTCTTCTTTATATCGCGCATCCCAAAATTCTTTCATGAAACGAATGTACTTATTTGCGGCCGTTTATTATGTGATAGAAGTTACGGAAAAGCGCATTTTTTAAGGCGAATTTTGTTCGATTTCGTAAAATATTACCACCATAAATGAAGCGCAAAACCAGTTATAAATCATTTTCAGATTATCTCATTCTTATTTTGTTTTTCTTGGGAAGCTTTATTAACGCCTCCGCCCAGCACCAAGAAGTTCCCGAAAAACCTCATATGTGGAAAGGGAAATCCAAGTCTTTTTATGATACGGGCGCAATTGCTAAAGCATTTCAGTACGGTACCCTACAGGGACATTTTCGTTATTTCTTTATGAATACCGTAAATAAAGGCGAACTCAGCGATTATTTTGCCAACTCGGGAGGAGGAGGAATTCGTTACGAAACGGCCCCGTACCGCGGATTGCAGTTTGCCGTAAGTGGTTTCTATATTTTTAATTTGTACTCAAGTCCACTTGGTGTATTAGATACACTAGCATTTAATGGAAATCGATATGAGTTGGGTTTATTCGATATTGAAGATCCTGAAAATAAAAAAGATTTAGATCGCCTTGAGGAATTCTACCTAAAGTATAATTACAAAGAATCCTATATTAGCTTAGGTCGGCAATTAATCAATACTCCTTTTATTAACTTACAAGACGGTCGCATGCGTCCCACAGGAGTTGAAGGCATTTGGTTTAATATTTTAGATATTCCCAAAACAAGAATTGAGGGCGGGTACTTGTGGGCCATCTCTCCTCGAAGTACAGTTCGATGGTATTATATTGGTGAATCATTAGGCTTATATGGGGCAGGTGTTAATCCCGATGGCACCCGTTCGGGCTACGAAGGGCATACTAATAGCCATTATGTAGCTTCTCTGGGAATACACCGGGATTTAGGGAATCATAGATTTCATATTTGGAATTTCCACGTAGATAATTTGTTCAATTCAACCATGTTTCAAGGTGAAATGAATTTCCCCATGAAAAATGGAAAGATACTTGCTGGAATACAAGCTATCAAACAATTTGGCATGGGAAATGGGGGTAACGATACGGCTAGGCTTCGTTATATAGATCCAAATTCCACTTCTTCCGTATACTCGGGTCGTTTAGGTTGGATGGATGAGAAAAATCAGATTACCTTTAATTATACCCGAATAACAAAAGAAGGACGTTACCTAATGCCAAGAGAATGGGGCCGCGATCCGTTTTATACGTTCATGCCTCGAGAGCGTAATGAAGGTTTGGGCGATGTGCATGCCATCGTGGGTAAGTATACCCGCAAATTACCCGTAAATCATTCGCAGGCCACGGTAATGATAGGACATTTTAAACTACCTAAAATTTCAAATACTGCCTTAAATAAATACGGATTCCCTTCTTATGTACAGGCTAATGTGGATTTAAGACATCAGTTTTTGGGTACATGGACAGGATTGGAAATGCAATTAATGTATGTTCACAAGTGGGGTTTAAACAATGATTATTCGAATCCGATATATCAATTTAACAAGGTAGATGTTTCTAACTTGAGCCTCGTATTAAACTATCATTTTTAGGTTAACGAGGTTAAAAGGTATATGAAATACCTAGCTGAATTCTTCGTCCTTGATTCGGAGCGTAAACGTAAGCGGCATCAAATGTAAGGCCATAAGGATTATCGGGAGTAACCATGGCTACATCCTGATTGAATTGAACATTTTTATCGAAAGGGTCATTCGAACGCGCGAGTAAAAAGGGAAGATTCCTCGCGGGAGTCCAATCCCATAGGTTTTGCACGCCAGTAAATACCGAAAAGTTTGAGTTTAATCGATAGCGGGCATTCAGGTTTTGAATGCTCCACCAGGGAGAATTACTGGGTCGAGGATCGAGCTCTGAGGCCAATGGGAGTTTCATGGGCGCAATGATGTTGCCGTTGTAATTCAATTCCCATTTCTTTCTGGGGGAAGCCCATTGCACGGCGAAGGTTCCATTGAATCGTTCGGTTAAAAAAGGCCTTTCAGGTTTTTTGGTAGAACTTCTGATTACTTGAGCATCGATATAAGTAGCTCCTAAACGAATTGATAAGCCATTTCTAGATTGCCAAAAAATATTCCATGATAAACCCTGGTTCCATGAACCCTCTCCCGAATTGGTGTAATAGATTGCGTTGTCATTCTTTTCATAGTCGGGAACGATACGGTTGGAAAAATCGGTCCGAAATGCATGGAAATCAGATTGAATAAATCCGGCAGTTCCTAAAATAAAGGTTTTCGACCATGAAATATTCCAGTTTTGACTTTCTTCAGGACGTATTTGTTCTTCAATTATAATTCTACGCGCCCCTGTTAGGGCAGCATGCTCTTCAGTGAATATATTCACAGTACGGAATCCGGTTCCGGCATTTAACCTAAATTGTCCTAAGGAACCTAAATTCCATTTCCATGCGCCGCGAATACTGCGTATCCATCCGTGTTCTGCATGATAGTCTCCGCGAGCACCGAACAACAAGGTATGTGTTTTGTATCGCCATTCATCCTGAATAAATAATCCGGGCAAAGGGGTTATTTGGGGCTTGGGTATCCTTAAGGAATCTGAAGAAATAGCCTCAGTAGCAACGGTATTGTCATCATAATAGGTATACCTGTAGGCGGTTCCTATTAAAAAATCATGTTTTTTTACGGAGGGTTGCCATAAAAGTTGCCCAAAATACCGAGATTCCACAGCATCGAAAATCATTGATCCATACGCACTTTGTTGTTGGTGATGCACCGCAGAAAATTGCAATTTCAATGGACGGGCAATTTCATAGGTACTCATAAACTCCAATCGTTGTGTTTGAATACTCTCTCCGTATATAGAATCTCCTCCACGAAACTCGGGGGTCCAGTTAGTTTGTCCACCCCAACGGTCTTCGACGAAACCGCGCCATGCCCCATTGAATTGTTTACCCTCTGGACGTGTAAATTGCAATTGTTGGAATAAAGAGGCTCTTTTTTGAAGTGCAACATCGGTGAACCCGTCGTTGTTGTTATCGCGTTTAGAATTATTTATAAATGCATTTATCCCCGTTAATAAGCGCCATTTTTGAGAACGGTTTGTCAAGAAACTGGCGTCGAGGTTGGATTCCCCCCATGTATTTCCCCACCATTCCATTTGCCCGTTTTCTTTTTGTGTTTTTTTCAGAATAACATTTATAAGACCGCCCATAGCTTCGCTGCCGTACAATGTTGATGCCGGTCCTTTTACTACTTCTATTCGTTCAATTATAGATGTTGGGATTCCCATGAGTCCGTATACCGAAGCAAGAGAACTCACAATCGGCATCCCATCAATTAATACCATGGTATAAGGACCTTCCATACCATTTATGTGTATGTCGCCTGTGGCGCAAATGTTACAGTTAACTTGGGGCCTAACACCACTTGCCAATTGGAGGGCATCAAATAAATTTGGGGTAGGATTTTGGGTAAAAAATCGCTTTTGGTATATATCTACATGAACCGGACTTTCTGATAGTTTTACACTTTTCATGGTGCCGGTTATTACCACATCATTCATTCGGCCAAGAGTATCAATCTGCGCCGATACCGTTCGGAAAATTCCCCCAATAATGAAGTAAATAATAAAAGTGAGTTTTATAACTTTAGAAGCTACGTTCATTTGTGTGGGGTTCTATAACACTTCAATAGGCACTTACAAAAGAACACAGAAATGTCAGGATACCTGCTTTTTTAATCGAAAATGACTTTGACTTTACGAGAATCCTACTAAAGATAGGGGTGGGGCTTGGCAGTATTCGTAGAAATGCCAATCTTTGTGCCGAGTTTATAAACGGATGACGAAAAAGCGAATTACCGTAGCCAAGGGCGATGGAATAGGTCCAGAAATCATGGACGCAACCCTTGAAATTCTAAAAGCAGCAGGTGCTGACATTGAAATTGATGAGATTGAAGTAGGCGAAAAGGTTTATCTTTCAGGCAATTCTTCGGGTATTTCTTCCGAAGCTTGGAGTACCATTCGAGAGAATAAAGTGCTTTTAAAAGCACCCATTACTACACCTCAAGGGGGCGGTTACAAAAGCTTGAACGTAAGCATGCGTAAGTCGTTGGGTTTGTATGCCAACGTGCGTCCGTGCATCAGTTTGCACCCGTATGTAAAAACGAAGCACCCTGAAATGGATATTGTGATTATTCGCGAAAACGAAGAAGATCTTTATGCCGGAATTGAGCACCAACAAACCGACGAGGTTGTTCAATGTTTAAAGTTGATTTCAAGACCCGGAAGTGAGAAAATAATTCGTTACGCCTTTGAATATGCCAAAGTATATGGACGTAAGAAGGTAACGTGTTTCTCTAAAGACAATATCATGAAACAAACCGATGGTTTGTTTCATCAGGTGTTTGATGAGATTAAATTGGAATACCCCGAAATCGAAACCGAACATTGGATTGTAGACATTGGTGCGGCTAAAGTTGCCGATACTCCAGAATATTTCGATGTTATCGTGATGCAAAACCTTTACGGAGATGTGATTTCGGATATCGCAGCACAAATTACCGGTTCGGTAGGTATGGGCGGTTCTGCTAATATCGGTCCTGTTTGTTCCATGTTCGAAGCCATTCACGGATCGGCTCCGATGATTGCCGGACAAGGAATTGCA
>JALRKL010000116.1 GCA_023268875.1 Bacteroidia bacterium | reverse complement strand
ACGTATATCAAGATGTCATCCATGGGGCGGCAATGGTTATGACCCAGTGCCCTAGCTCGTATTTAGGTACGCGAGAAATGCGCAGTTGAAGCATAAGCGCAAATACCCGGATTGGATTTTGGAATCATTAAAGCAAATGATTATCTTTGCAGCCCGAAATTTTAATTTATATGAATCAGAAACATTATGAATCTGTGATCATTCTAACACCCGTGCTCTCTGAGCAGCAGATGCAAGATGCTGTTGCCGGCTACAGAGGGTTGATCACAGAAAACGGTGGGGAGATCGTCCACGAAGAAAACTGGGGTCTCACCAAATTAGCCTATCCCATCGACAAAAAGGGCACGGGTTTCTATCACTTAGTTGAGTTCAAAGCCAATCCTGATTTCATCGCGAAGTGGGAATTGACTTTCCGTCGTGACGAGCGTATTTTGCGCTACCTTACTATCTCTTTAGATAAGTGGGGAGTTGAATTCAACCAAAAACGTAGAAGCGGAGAAATTAAAGCGTCTTCAACTGCAAAAGAGAAAAAGGCAGTTCTAAACGCATTGTTAGACGACGATTCAATCGATTCAGAAGACTAAGCCATGGCAAGAGAAACCAATTTCGTATTCAACCAAACGCCACAGGTACTTCAAAAGAAAAAGTACTGTCGTTTCAAGAAACACGGCATCAAGCACATCGATTACAAAGACAAGGATTTCTTGTTGAAATTTATCAATGAGCAGGGTAAAATTTTACCACGTCGTATTACGGGTACTTCTTTGAAGTTCCAACGTAAAATTTCAGTTGCAGTTAAACGTGCACGTCATTTGGCTTTATTGCCATACGTAGCCGACGGTCTAAAATAAATAGGAGGACATCAAAATGAAAGTTATCTTAAAAGAAGACATTAAAAACGTAGGTTACAAGGATGATGTTGTGGAAGTAAAAGACGGTTATGGCCGTAACTTTTTAATTCCTCAAGGAAAAGCCAAATTGGCTTCTGAAGGTGCATTAAAAATGCTTGCTGAGGATATCCGTCAGCGTGGATTTAAAATGGATAAACTTAAGAAAGATGCGGAAGCACTTTCAACTAAGTTAGAAGGTTCTACGATCACCATCGCAACCAAAGCCGGTTCTACCGGACGTATTTTCGGTTCTATCACTACACTTCAAATTGCTAACGCTCTTAAGGAGAAAGGCTTTGAAGTAGATCGCCGTAAAATTGTTACCGATGATATCAAAGAACTTGGCACCTATGCCGCTAATGTGAACCTTTTCAAAGACATCACAGCTAACATCAGTATTGATGTAGTTGCTGAATAATTGTTTGGTTATTGTTGTTGTTAAAATGGCTGCTTAAAAGGCAGCCATTTTTTATTTGTAGTTACTACCTTTGTGCGCTCATGATTTGGAAACAACTGGCAACCTTTATCATTAAAAAACGAATCTATTTTGTTTTTGGCATATTGGCCTTCACCGCAGTTATGGCCTATTTTGCAAGTACCGTTCAGCTTGAATACGGTATGCAAAAACTGGTGCCCGCAGGAGATCCCGATATGCAGGTATACCAAAAATTCAAAGAAAAGTTTGGAGAAGATGGTAATAAATTGGTTTGTGCTTTTGATGCCCCTGATCTTTTTGAGCTCCCATTTTACAGCGATTTACACCGTACGGTAGATTCTTTGAAAAAGGTATCTGGCGTTCTGGGTGTTTTGAGCCCGGCATCGGCTTTTCATTTTAAACTCGATTCTCAAGAGTATCTGCGGATGGTGCCGGTGGTTACCAAAATTCCTCAGACACAAGAAGAATTGAATGAAAAGGCGGAATTATTTCAAAAGTTGAAATTTTATGATGGTTTGGTGTACAACCCTACTACCAAAGCGGCTTTGATGATTTTGGTGTTGGATCCAAAAGTGATGGACAGCCCTAAAAAAATCGAACTTATTAAACAGGTTTCAAAGCATTTAGAGTATTTCGGTTCTCGGGAACAAAGGGAAATGCACATGAGCGGCCTTCCCTACGTACGATATCGAAATAGCACAACAGTTAAAAATGAAATATTTTTGTTTACCGTTTGTGCCTTTATAGTAACAGCCCTCCTTATTTTTATATTATTCCGAAGCCTTAGTACCCTTTTGGTATCGCTATTGTTTATTGCCATCGGGGTACTTACCATGTTGGGGATAACAGGAATGTTTGGCTTCAAATTGAATATTTTGTCGGGAACTTTACCTCCCTTATTGGTAGTCGTTGGCGTTCAAAACACCATATATTTAATAAACGCGTATCACGATCAATATAGAAGACAAAAGCGCAAAGCCATCGCTCTTACAAGAATAATTAGTCATGTGGGCGTGGCTAATTTCTTAATTAACTTTACCACTTCTGTTGGATTTGGAACGTTTTATTTTACGCATACCATCATTTTAGAACAGTTTGGAATTGTAGCCTTTATTACAATTAATTTATTATTCTTCATTAATATAATAGGGGTTCCGGTTCTGTATTCCTATTTGCCGGCGCCAAGTTTGAAACAAACCAAACACCTAGATAATAAAGGAATTACTCGTTTTCTTGATTGGGTTGAAACCATGGTGTTTAATCGTAAACGCCGAATTTTTTATTGGTTTTCGTTATTTACTATTCTCGGGACTATTTTCTTGCTTCGACTCAAACCTCTGGCATTTATGGTTGATGATATTCCGCACAAATCTAAAATGTATCAAGATTTGGAATATATCCAAGAACACTTCCACGGGGCGATGCCTTATGAGATATTAGTGACATCTTACGAGGAAGGTGCTGCTACCGACGTAGCCATGTTGACCAAAGCGCGCAGGCTACAGCGGGCATTATCCGATTTCCCGCAATTGTCTAAGCCCATGTCTTTAGTAGAAATTATTTCTGCTGCCAATCAAGCGGTTCATGAAAACGATCCGAGGTATTATCGGATACCTTCGGCCATGGAACTTGGCCAATTGGCCATGAAAATGCCTGCTGATAATAAGGCTGGCAATACAGGTGTTTTGAAAGGATTAGTTGATTCTACAGCCACACAAATGCGTATAAGTTACCAAATGCAGGATGTAGGTTCGGTATCGATGGATTCGCTAAGTCAGCAGATTCAACAAATTTCAAAAGAGATTTTCCCGGCGGATGAGTACAATGTGCGCATCACGGGAACAACCCCAATTTTCCTAAAAGGAAACGCCTTTTTATACGATAGTTTAATTCGGGCTACCTTTTGGTCGCTGCTTATCATTAGCCTCACGATGACCTTCTTATTTCCAAGTTGGCGCATGGTTTTGATCGCTATAATACCCAATTTTGCACCATTAGTTTTTACAGCTGGAATGATGGGATATTTAGGCGTTCCATTAAAGCCAAGTACTATTTTGATTTTTAGTATTTCGTTTGGTATAACGGTTGATAGTACGATCCATTTTGTGAGTACGTTCAGGAGAGAAATCATTCAAAATTTGCGGCCGGTTCGTAAGGCATTGTCGCATACCATTCAAGAAGTGGGTCATAGTATGGTATACTCAGCAATTGCCGTTTGTTCGGGATTTGCCATTTTTATTCTATCTGAATTTCAAGGAACTCAATCTTTGGGTTGGCTCACGGGAATGACTATTTTGGGTGGAATGGCGGCTAATTTATTGCTTTTACCTGCTTTAATTCTTGCCTTTGAAAAGTTCATTAATCCGCGTATCGAGTTGCGAGAATCTATGTTAGATTTTCCCGACGAGGAAAATTAGAGAAGAAATTGGCCCTAATAGAGTAATTGATTGCAACCTCGGATATCGGCATAATCAAAGCGGCCTAATACCTCAAATGTTCCTGAATCGGTGGTTTTTCCCAAGTCGTCGGTTGCAATAAAAGCGCAACTGTGATAGTTCATCAAATCGATAATACAAATGCGGCCGGTCTTTCCAGGTCCTAAAAAAGTTTTTGGATCTGAAGGGTCTTGTATAAGAATTTTCATCCAAGAGGGACAAGTAAACTGTCCGTTTTCAATAGCGTAGGCTTGTGACGTAAGTTCCGTCATGCCGTATTCGGAGTGTATGGTTACACCAGGAAATGCGCTTCTTAATTCGGCGTATAATTCATCGCGAATTTGTTCTTTTCCATGGCCTTTCATTCCTCCGGTTTCAACAATTTGAACGTATTCCCATTTAACGGAGTTTTTTATTTTACTTAATTCTAATAGTCCAAATGTTACTCCAAACAGTAGTATTTGTTTTCCTGAAGAGCTGAGGCGTTCTAAATCTTCCACCAAAAGGGAGAAATTTCTATTGTAAAATGCGCCATCTCCCACTTCTGTTTCCATTAAATTTTGGACCATATGAATCAAGCCGGAGCCACTTCTATCGAGGTAGCTTGGGAGTAGCGCCGCTAAATAATCGAAATTTTTCGGGTGAAAATGTCTGCGGAATCCTTCTGTGAAGGTATCGATGTAATCTTGTTCCTTATAAATATAATGTTTTGATTGCCCCAGGCCGGAAGTTGAACTAGAGGTAAAAACAAGTTCGTGAGTGGGGTAGGAGGTAACGGCGTGGTTTTTAAATAAAGCAATAGGTAAAAATGGAATGTCTTCGATTTTATTGATCTTTTTATCGGTTTCGCCCAATAAATGTGACCATTGAGCGTATACATTATTGTGGGCTTTCTGGAATTCGTATACTTCCAAGGCCAATTCGTTAAATTTGACATCCGTGAGAGGTACATTTCGCCATATGGTCTTGGGATTTATCATTTTATCCGCTCTGTTTGTGGTCGCTTGTGATCCTGACAAAGGTACGGAATCTCTTGCGCCAAAATTAGAACTGATAGGCCAAAAACAAGTATACGATCGCACCTGGCAATACGATAGTTTATTGGAGTTTCGTTTTTATTATGAAGACGAAGACGGGGATATCGGATTAGATAGTAAAGACACTCTTAATGAATTTGCTTTTGGAGCGCCTTATTTTTATAACTTTTTCTGTTATATGTATGCCTTGAAAAACGATACTTGGTTACCGGTACCTAATCCTTTCGATCCCACACAAGATTTGCAATTTCACGAACGTTTTCCCAATTTAACTCCCTCGGGATCGGATAAAAGATTAAGTGGGGAGCTTGAAATTTACATACCTGCAAGGCCTAATGGGGTAGAACTCGACACGGTTAGGTTTGAAATGCAACTGGTTGATAGGGCCCTACATAAAAGTAATTTATGCTACAGCAAAGAATTCATACTAAAACATCCGTAAAGTCGTATAAAATCAATATTTTCGCACTTCCTTATTCTGTAATGAAAATCCGCCAACTAATTTTTCGCCTATTATTTGTTTTTACCCTGTTTGGGGCGGTAGAATCTCAAGGGCAACGATTAAGTTTGGCATATGTGGATTCGGATTATATTTTAAACCGTATGCCGGAATATCAGTCGGCTCAACAACAGTTAAACGAATCAGCAGTGTCTTGGGAAAAAGAGGCACTTGACATGGAAACGGCGTTGGTACAGATGCAACGAGATTATTCCGCGGAGGAGATTTTATTAACGGCCGAACAGAGAAAAGAGCGTAAAACTTCGATAGAACAACAAGAAAAAAAGTTAATTGAGTTTCGTCAAGAAAAATTTGGCACGGAAGGTGCACTGTTTAAGAAAAGGTCGCAATTGGTAAAGCCTATACAAGATAAAATGTTTGAAGCGGTTCAAGCGGTTGCCAAAGCGCAAGGTTTGGACTACATATTCGATAAGGCGTCGGGTGTGCAAATGTTGTATGCCAATCCGCGATACGATAAAACCTTCGAGGTTATGGAGGAATTAGGTATTCCCCTAACTGAAAACGAATCTAAAAAAGAAAATAAATAATACATATGAAAAACATCATTCTCGGAATTTCTCTCCTTTTATTTGGAATGTCGACCGCTTACGGTCAATCTAAAATTGCTTACGTAAATACCCAGGTTATCATTGATACCCTTCCTGCTAAAGACACTGCCGAATTAGCCTTGGCTAATTTAGCGAAGCAATACGATGAATCTATCCGCAATTTGCAGATGGAAATTCAAGGCAAACAAAAAGAATACGAAGCCAAAATTAAAGGCGGTGCTTCTCAAGCACAGTTAGAATTGCTTCAGAAAAGTTACGAGCGTTTGGTACAAGAGTATCAAATGACCGAGCAAACAGCAAACCAAGAAATCCAATCGCGTCGTGCACAATTATTACAGCCCATCGTAGAGGATGTGCGCGCTGCTATCGGTCGTGTTGCTAAGGCAAAAGGCTACGATTCTGTTATCGACAACTCAGCCGGATTGGTAGTTTGGACCGCCGATGATAAAAACGATATTACCGCAATGGTGATAACGGAAATGACAAAGAAATAAGCGTTTCAATGCAATATAACAGTGGCTGTTTCGATAAAGAGGCAGCCACTTTTTTGTCGAATTTCGAGATTCATCCATTTATTCACATGGATGAGTTTTGCTAATTGCATAAACCAGGGGATTAATCTAAATGGGAAAAATAGGAATATTTGATTCGGGATTTGGCGGTCTTACCGTTCTGAGAGCGATTATGGATATGTTGCCGCAATATTCTTATGTGTATTTAGGCGATAATTCAAGGGCCCCATATGGTGATAGATCGTTTGATGTTGTACACGAATACACCTTGCAATGCACCGAATGGTTGTTTAACCATGATTGCGATTTGGTTATATTGGCGTGTAATACAGCTTCGGCAAAAGCTTTGCGTCAAATACAACAGATTGATTTACCCAAAAGAGCCGATTCCAAGCGCGTACTAGGGGTAATACGACCCACAACCGAACAGATAGGACATTATACGAAAAGCGGGCATATCGGCGTTGTTGGAACTAAAGGTACCATTGCCTCGAATTCATACGGTATTGAAATAAAACATTACTTCCCCAATATTCATATTCATCAGGAAGCATGTCCTATTTGGGTTCACTTGGTAGAAAATGAATTAGTAGGAACCCCTGGCTCCGATTATTTTGTCCAATATCATCTGGAACACCTTTTTAATGCCAATGCACCAATCGATACGCTGCTTTTGGCATGTACACATTATCCGTTGTTGTATTCCTCGATTGAGAAATTTCTACCCAATAATGTGCGTGTAATTTCACAAGGTCCATTGGTAGCCGAGAGTTTAAAGCAATACCTACATAGACACAGCGAATTTGAAACACGGCTATCTACCAAAGGCGGTATAGAGTTTTATACTACCGATTCCAATGAGGTATTTGATTTGAGGGGCAGCCGATTCTTTACAGAAGATATCAAGTCGCAGAGTATTCATCTCTAAATTTCCGCGTTTTTCTACTATTTCATATACACCACTTCCGATTGGAGTGTGTAATTTTGCTTCATGGCCCCTGATCATTTAAGAGATAAAATAAGAGGACTTCCAGAGAAGCCGGGGGTATATAAATATTTTGACTCTGAGGGGGTGATTATTTACGTGGGAAAGGCCAAGAACCTTAAACGACGCGTGAGTAGTTACTTTACCAAAAGCCACGACGATTTTAAAACTACGGTGCTGGTCCGCAAAATAACAGCACTTGAATATACAGTGGTCGATACCGAGATGGATGCACTTTTGCTCGAAAATTCTTTGATCAAAGAATTTCAACCAAAGTATAACATCAATCTTAAGGACGATAAAAGTTATCCGTACATCAAAATAACCCAAGAACGATACCCCAAAGTGTATCCCATTCGCAATTTGGTTAAAGATGGTTCGGAGTACTTTGGCCCATATGCTAGTGTACGAATAATGCACACTGTTCTTGATTTGTGCCAAAAACTTTACCCCACACGTAATTGCAATCTAAAAATGACGCCCAATGGCATCGCGGAAGGCAAGTATCAAATTTGTTTGGAATTTCATATTGGCAATTGCAAAGGACCCTGTATTGGGAATCAAAGTGAAAAAGAGTATCACGAAAGCATACAGCATATCCGCCATATTTTAAAGGGTCATTTGGGGGAAGTCAAAGCACACCTGAAACAACTTATGCATGAGGCGGCCGAGACTCTGAAGTTTGAGGAAGCGCAGCAATATAAAGACAAGCTCGATTTACTACAGAAATATCAAAGTAAAAGCACCATTGTAAGTCCAACCGTTGGAGATGTTGAAGTTTATTCCATAAGCAGTACCGATAAGTTGGCATTTGTGAATTTCCTCAGAGTTAGTCAGGGCATTATCGTAATTTCACGGAACGTAGAGGTCCGCAAGAAAATAAATGAATCAGAAGATGAAATTTTATTGCATGTGATGAGTGAAATGCGAGGGCATTACGGTGACGATTGCAAGGAAATGATTACGGCGGTACCGATAGAATGGCCCGACGATTCAATTACTATTACCCATCCCAAGGTGGGCGATAAGCGAAAACTGCTCGATTTAAGTATTAAAAATGCCATGTTATACCGTCAGGAAAAACTTCAACAATATGAGAAGTTGAATCCTCAGATACGTGTTGACCGCTTGATGGAACAAATGAAGAAAGATTTGCGTCTTACGGAATATCCCGTTCATATTGAATGTTTTGATAATTCGAATTTTCAAGGAGCCTATCCCGTGAGTGCGTGTGTGGTATTTAAAGATGGAAAACCCGCCAAGAACGATTATCGCCACTTCAATGTAAAAACAGTGGAAGGCCCTAACGATTTTGCAACCATGAAGGAGGCTATTTCGCGCAGATACAGTCGACTGTTAAGCGAAAAGCAGCCTCTTCCTCAGTTGGTGGTAGTCGACGGAGGAAAGGGCCAATTAAGTGCGGCAGTGGAGGCATTGCAAGAGCTGGGTATCTATGGTAAGTTGGCTATTATAGGAATAGCCAAGCGCTTAGAGGAGCTATACTATCCGAATGATCCTTTACCACTTTATATTGATAAAAAAAGTGAGACTTTGAAAATCATCCAGCATATGCGCGATGAAGCCCA
>JALRKL010000024.1 GCA_023268875.1 Bacteroidia bacterium | reverse complement strand
GTGTATTGCGCGAAAAGGATCGACCTACGATTTATGACTTAACGGTGTCGCCCTTAACAAGTGGTTCGCATTTTAGCGATGAAATAAACACGCTTAGAGTAAACGAAACCTATGTGGCGGAACAAAATTATGCCGAGATATTTGTAAAAGGACCGTTTCGAAAACGTTATATTGAGATTGTGGTGAGGGATAAAGAAGGAAAGCAACTTTGGAACAAGCGTTTAGATCCTTAACCCCGGTTAAATGGAGCTGTTCTGTTGTTTTTAGTGTTGTTATGAATTATTTGAATATTGAATAATTCTGGTTAAAGTAATATTTAACAGTCTGAAATGCCCCAAAGGGCTCAGATATCTATAATTATTTTCAAGTGTTTTTAGTCGGGTGTTAACAGCCTTTAGTATTTGTCCTTTGAGTGTTAAAAAAAGAAATTAAACTCCGGATTATTACATATTTAGTCCCGTATTGATACAGTTTACCTACTTAAATTTTATAAAAAAAAATTTAAGTAGTGTAGTTATGAAATTTTTATATTGTGGAGTGGCAGTATTGGGGATGTTTATTTTCTCTTGCCAAGAAAATCAAGATGGCCTATTCGTGGCTAATGAAAGTAACGATTCAAGGTTTGCAGGAAATCGTAGAATGTCACAGTTGTTGGACAGTTTAAATTCAGCGGCTAATTTTCAGACAAATTACTATTTGAGCGGAAAAAGAGCGGAGTACCTTTTGCGCAATAAACCGAGTTTCAATTCTGGGAAAGAGGCAATTTCATGGCACCTTAAATATGCATTTGAGTTGTTAAATTCGGGCAATGCCGTTGGAACAGTTGAAGTTTTACAAGCTTTTTTAAAAGATTTCACAGGTTCGGATTCAGAAAAAATGGCGATTCCCGCCTTTAAGCCATTGTATGAGCTTTTGGCGGTTGCACACTTAAGGCATGGGGAGGATGAAAATTGCGTGGCGAATCATAACTCGGAAAGTTGTATTGTGCCCTTAAAAGGGAACGCCATACATCAGAGGCGCAGCGGGTCTGAACAGGCTATGAGATTGTATGGTATGCTTTTAGAGGCCTATCCAGATGACGTTCAAATACGGTGGCTCTTTAATATTGCGGCAATGACTTTAGGGGAATTCCCCCAGGGGGTGCCAGAAAAATATCGAATTGATTTATCCGCATTAGACGTTAAAAACGTAACTTTTTTACCTCTAAAAAATGCCGCTTCTGAATTGGGAGTTGACGTAAAAGGTTTATCTGGAGCCGGTATTATAGAAGATTTTAATGGCGACGGTTTTATGGATATTTTTGCCAGTTCTTATGGAATAAACGATAATGTGAGTCTGTTTTTTTCGGATGGGGAGGGTGGTTTTATCGATATGACAGATTCGGCCCGCTTGCGCGGAATTACAGGTGGATTGAATGCTAAGCAAGCCGATTTTAATAACGATGGATTTGTTGATATTCTGCTGTTAAGAGGAGCTTGGCTCGATGAAGGTGGAGAATGGCCGAATAGTCTGTTGCGTAATAATGGCGACGGCACATTTAGCGATGTAACTTTTCAAGCAGGCATGGCGGGTAGTTTTTATCCCACCGAAACCGCTACTTGGGCCGATGTGAATAATGATGGTTGGGTAGATGTGTTTATTGCAAATGAGAATAATTCGAAAAATGCACATCCTTGCGAACTATTTATAAATAACGGTGATGGAACCTTTACCGATAAAGCAAAGCAATGGGGTATGGATGGCAATTTTGGATATGCTAAAGCAGCAAATTTTGCCGATTTTAATAACGACGGATGGATGGATTTATTTCTCGATTGTTTGGGTCAGCCCAATTATTTATTTATGAATCGGGGGAAGCAGCCTAACGGCGACATTAAGTTTGAAAATATTGCTGCGAAAGCGGGAGTCACCCTTCCGAATATGTCATTTCCTGCTATTGTGGTAGATTTTGACCACAATGGTTATCCCGATATTTTGAGTACGTCATTTCCATTGGATAGATTGGATTACGTGGCTCAAGATGTGGGCGAGGAAATCTTAGGCATTGCCAATAAAGTTGAGAAAACGAAACTGTTTCTAAACCAAGGTAACGAAACATTTAATGAGGTAAGTAAATCTTGGAATATCGACAAGATGATATATGCGATGGGTTTTAATGCCGGTGATTTAAACAACGATGGATGGGTGGATGTATATGCCGGAACCGGGGCTTTTGCCTTTGCTACTTTGGTTCCCAATAGGGTGTTTTTGAATAGGCAGGGTAAGGGCTTTGATGAAGTAACTACGTTGTCGGGAATGGGACATTTGCAAAAGGGTCATGGAATTGGTTTCGGAGACTTAGATAACGACGGCGATCAAGATGTATATGTAACACTAGGAGGAGCAGTGGAAGGGGATGATGCGCATAATGCCCTCTTCGTAAACGAAAATGAACAAAATAATTGGATTCGGATTGATCTAATGGGCAAGGGAAATGCGAATACACTCGGTGCACGTGTTCGGGTTACTGCTGTAATGCCTTCTGGTGTGAAGCAATATTTTTTCCATACGGTCGGAGACGGTGGAACCTTTGGCTCCAATAGTTTAAGTCTGGAAATTGGATTGGGAAAGGCAAAAGCGGTTGATGAAATTCGAATTCAATGGCCCGGTAGAGCCCAGGAAATATTCAAAAATGTGGGGATTAACTCATTTTGGGTATGTAAGGAAGGAACTTCAAAGCCGCTAAAAAAATCAAACAAGAAATTATATTTGAATGGGGTAAAAGGAAAGAACACGTGTTGTAAATAGCCAATATTATCATTGTGTTAAATTATCTAATGTTATGAAATTGTTAAAATAAGGTTTCTAATATTGCATAATCAAATTAACGATCATGGCTTTAAACAACATTTTCAGCATTTTCCTGCCCAAAGACAAGGTTTTCTACAACCTTTTTGAACAAACCGGTAAAAACGTTGCCGATATAGGCAAGAAGTTAAAAGAGTTTGTCAACGAAACCGACCCGGTTATTAGGGCGCGAATCCATACCGAAATGGAAGATTTGGAACATCGTAATGACGAGGTAACCCACCAAATCTTTCAAGAACTGGGTAAAAACTTTATTACACCATTTGATCGTGAAGATATACACTACCTAACTACCGCAATGGACGACGTGGTAGATTATATCTATGCTTCTGTTAAGAAAATCCATTTTCATGATGTAAACCCTAACGATGATGGAATTCGTCGTTTGGGAGAAGTGATTTGTGAGGGTGCTAAGGAAGTAAGTCAGGTAATTATGCAGTTAAGAGAACTTAAGCGTCCGGAAAAGATAATGGAGGCCATCGTTCGTATTAACAGTTTAGAAAATCACGCAGACAAAATTTTTGACAGCTGTATTAAAGAATTGTTCGATACCGAGAACGACTTTAAAAATCTTATTCGTCGCAGGGAAGTATATACCGTTATGGAGGTGGCCACAGACAAATTTGAAGATGTTGCAAATGTGATTGAAACCATCATAGTAAAATACGCCTAAAAAAAGACGATTATGACTTTGGTTGTATTAATCATTGTGCTCGCATTGATATTCGATTATATCAATGGCTTTCACGATGCAGCAAATTCTATTGCGACGATCGTTAGTACCAAGGTATTAACACCGTTTCAAGCGGTTTTATGGGCGGCGATGTTCAATTTCGCGGCTTTTTTCTTATTCAAAGACCATGCGGTAGCAAATACGATTAGTAAAACAGTCGTAAACAACTTTATTTCTTTGGAAGTTATTCTAGCCGGTTTATTAGCGGCTATTTTTTGGAATCTCTTAACTTGGTGGTACGGAATTCCCTCCTCATCATCACATACCTTAATAGGTGGTTTTGCAGGTGCGGCACTCATGCACGCGTTTGCTGAAAAAGGATTTATGCCTTTGTCGGATGTTGTGGCATCCGATAAGATTATGAAAACGGTGTATTTTATCGTTTTAGCTCCGGTTATGGGTATGGTGATTTCGGCTTACATTACGCTCGTCACAATTAAAAAGAATTATTGGGGGCGATTGTCGATAATGATCCTGTCCTCAATAGCGCTATTTTTTATGTTCCATTTTTTCATGAATGAAAAATTGGAAACGAATCTTTCGAAATTTTACCGCGTAGATTATTACAAGAAAGCCGTAGCTAAAAATCCGGATGATGCGCATTTGAAGGAGAACTACGCACTGGCTAAAGAACATTTTGAAGCTTCTTTACCTTTCTTATCGGAATACAAATCTAAAGGCGGTGATTATGTAGTGAGTCAAGTTTTGGCTAACGTTGACATATCAGATGTTAAGGTTAACAAGCAGCGCGAGATAGCGGAAAGGTTTCTTCGATACGAACAGCTCAAGAAGGATGCCTATTTCAATCCTGAGGCGCTTCCTTTATTAGAGGAGGCTAACAGAAAACTCGAGTTAGCAAGTGTTTATTTCGAGAATATGGATTCAATAGGCCAACGTGAAACGGCCTTAAAAGTGGCGGTTGTTCTAGGTTTAGGCGATGCCATGACCGATAAATTTCTTGAAAAATACAAAATTGACGTTGGCGCCTCGTTGAAAAAAGATTTGGCCAAAGCAGACAATCGCATGCTTACCAATATTATGATGACCGTATTCTTAGTTTTTGCTTTGGTTTATTATTGGGTCGAGAAAGTGCGTAATCCAACTGCGGCGAGAATGCAGAACATGTTTAAGAAGTTGCAATTGATTTCATCGGCAGCATTTAGTTTAGGACACGGGGGAAGCGATGCCCAAAAAGTAATGGGAATCATTGGGGCCGCCATGATTGCAAACGGAGATATTATTGATTTTAAAGAAATTCCAAACTGGGTGCCTCTGGCCTGTTATGCCGCGATAGCATTAGGAACGCTTAGCGGTGGCTGGAAGATTGTAAAAACGATGGGTACTAAAATAACCAAGGTTACGCCTTTGGAAGGTGTAGGAGCCGAAACCGCGGGTGCGATTACCCTTTTCTTGACTGCACAAATGGGAATCCCTGTGAGTACTACGCATACCATCACTGGTTCGATTATTGGTGTAGGTGCAACGAAGCGTTTGAGCGCCGTTCGTTGGGGTGTAACGCGTAGTTTGTTATTTGCCTGGATTGTTACCATTCCGGTGTCAGCGGTTGTAGCGGGACTCATTTATTTAATGGTTAGATAGCCTTAACATTTTCATAACATTAAAAAAACACTGTCGTAACGGCGGTGTTTTTTTATGCCCCCAACTTTGCATCGTTAACATTAACGTAATGATAAAAATATATTTAATGAACATCAAAGTAACAATTGCTTTATGTTGTATGGGTTTTATTTCAACGGCAAATGCAGGTATTGACACCCTAATTAACCCTAGTAAGGAAGCGACGGTTTTTGAACCGCGTTTGTCGGATTACACCCAATCAACTCTTCAAGAGGTGAAAAAGTTGGCTTGGTTTGAAAAGATTTCACTTGGAGGTTATGTTCAATTGAGATACAATCGCTTATTTGAAACAAATCCTAATTTAACCTGTGAACAATGCGATAAAAGTATTGGTGGAGGAAACGGTTTTTTTATTAGACGTAATCGTTTGCGAGTAGCCGGAATGGTTCATCCACGTATGTTTATGTATGTACAGGTAGATTTCGCCAGTTCACCGAGTACGAGCAGCACGCACTATGCTCAAGTGAGAGATGCCTACTTTGACTTGGGCCTGGTAGAAGACAATTCCTTAAGATTAAGATTCGGACAAAGTAAAACACCTTATGGTTTTATCAATATGCAAAGCAGTCAAAATCGTCTAAACTTAGATCGTGATGATGCCTTAAATAGTGGTTCTGCAAATGAGCGTGATTTAGGTGTGTTTTTATATTGGGCGCCTGTAAAGCGTCGCAAATTACTAGCGGAACTGGTAAAATCAGGATTGAAAGGGTCTGGCGACTATGGATGTTTTGGTTACGGGGTTTATAATGGACAAAATGCGAATAAGCCTGAATTGAATAATTATCTACATCAAGTAGTGCGTTTTTCTTGGCCTTTCCATGTGGGAAATCAAATTTTAGAAACCGGGGCTCAAGCTTATCAGGGTAAATACACATTACCGAGTGTAAGTTCGGGTGTAAAAGCGGTTTCTGATTTAACGTATGACGACCGTCGTGCGGCGGCTACTTTCGTAGTTTATCCAAAACCATTTGGTATTCAAGCCGAATATAACATTGGTAGGGGTCCTGAATTCAATAATATCACCGATTCAATTGAATTAACACCTATTAAAGGAGGTTATGTATTGTTGAATTATCAAGCGCGTTATAAAGGACATATAATTCATCCTTTCTTTCGTTACACATACTACGATGGTGGTAAAAAGCACGAGCGCGATGCCCGTTCTTACGAAGTTCAAGAAACGGAGTTTGGTGTAGAATGGATTCCATTCAAGAATTTTGAATTGGTGGTAGCTTATAATATTGCGGATAGACGTTATGAAGACTTCCAAAAGCAGGATAATAGGCAGATAGGTCGCTTTATGCGATTGCAAGCACAGTTGAATTTCTAAAAATCGCCGGCTTTATTTGGAATTAGTCTAAATTGAAATTAGATTTGCGCTTAAATAGAAAGAATCTAAATAAGCACATGACAATTTCAATTGGTAGAATTGCAGCTTCCTTGATAATGTCGATCAGTGTATCGGCATTATCACAATCTTCGTTTGTTTCTTCTGATACGGCAAATGGCAGCTCCGTTGCACCCGTAGAAATGGAATCGATTACCATTTTAGCGCCACGTAAAGATATGGGTCAGATTGCTCATTTAAGCGGCTCTGAGGTATTGTTGCGTGAAGATGAAATTAAGCGGTTTGATCAAGTAGACGGAAATCAATTGCTCCAGACATTACCTGGCGTTTACACACAGCAGGAAGACGGATGGGGTTTGCGTTTAAATGTAGGATTGCGCGGAACAGGGGTTTTGCGTTCAAGTCGTGTAACCTTAATGGAAGACGGTGTTTTAACATCGCCGGCAGCTTATTCGTCACCGGCCGCCTATTACACGCCTGCGATGTGGAAATACCAAAATATTGAAATTTTAAAAGGGTCTGCTCAGCTTATTACGGGCCCTCAAACAACAGGAGGTGCTATTAATATGGTTACACCGGTGTTGGATGAGAAAAATGATTTACGCGTTTCAACGGCATGGGGAAATTACGGTCAGAACCGCCATGCAATCTTGGGGGAAGTTTTAGTTGCACCCCGCACATCTATAGGTTTTGCATTCAATCAAAGTGGTGCCGCAGGTTTCAAGGAGTTTGGAGACAAACGAGTTGGTGGTTATTTATTGCGAGATGGTTATTTGAAAATTGGGCATCATTTAGACGAAAAAGACATACACCATTTAGAGTTGGTAATTGGAGGTACACAAGAACGTTCCAACCAAACCTATTTAGGTTTGAGTATGTTAGATGCACAACAAAATCCGCGCAAACAGTATTTAGGCGCCATGAATGATAGCATGTTCATGGATCGTTTAATGGGTCGTTTTTCTTACACATTGAACCTAAAGAAAGGTTGGTTTAGAACGGATGTATACCGGCACCAAATTAACCGTAATTGGTACAAACTAGACAAAGTAAATGCGGGTAGTGGAAATATTGGTATAGCGTCAATTTTGGCGGATCCCACACGTTACTTTAAAGAATTTGCGGCGATAGACGGACGGGGTAGTGATTCGGCTACTGCCGATTTAAAGGCAAATAACCGCGAATATTACAGTAAGGGCTTACAGTTCAGAGGTTCCTATACGCAAAGATGGAATTTGATTAAAATCACCCATGAAGCAGGCCTTCGTTTGCATAGCGATGGAGAGGACCGTTTTCAATGGACAGATAAATACACCATGGGTCGTGATCTTCAATTATTATCATATGGCGAAAAGGGTGCAGCTGGAAATCGTATTGATTGGGCAGCAGCTCAGAGTGCGTACTACCGTGTTACCGGAAGTTACCAAGGATGGACTTTGCAGGCGGGATTGCGAGGTGAACAAATAATGGCAAATCGAGTTGATTTTGGCAGTAATAATCCCAACCGAGAAGAGAACAACTGGTCGGTGCGTCGAAATCGCACTCAGGTTTTGTTGCCGGGAGCATCTGTAAATAAAAGTTTTGGAAATTGGATGGCATTTGGAGGTATACATAAGGGGTTTACTCCAGCAGGTTCTAAAGAGGGGGTATTGCCAGAAAGTAGCACGAATAGCGAGTTTGGGATTAAACATGCCAACTTGCCTATACAAGTAACGGCATTTCACAGTAAATACGATCGATTATTGGGTTCCGATATGGCGGCATCAGGCGGAACAGGAACCGGTGATATGTTTAATGGAGGTTCGGCCTTGGTTCAGGGGGTTGAAGCTCGATTTGGCTACAATTGGAGAGGTTTTGACATCAGTGCGAATGCAACTTGGACAGACGCTCGATTTACGGATTCCTTTCAAAGTGATTTTGATGAATGGAGTCAGGTTGAAATAAACGACGAATTGCCTTATTTACCCAAATTACAAGGCGGTTTTATATTAGGATATTCGGTAAAATCTTACCAAATATTTATTCAAAGTGTTTATCAATCGGAGAGAAGAAGTTTTGCAGGTTCGGGAAATGCAGATTTACCTGCTGCTTGGGTTCATAATTTGGGAGCATCGTATACGTT
>JALRKL010000013.1 GCA_023268875.1 Bacteroidia bacterium | reverse complement strand
TTTACTAGAGCGTCTAAATCGCTTTGTCCAGAAATTCGATTCGCGATTTGATTCACTTTCGACAATAATTCTTCCTGTTGCCTTTCCGCATTATTTAATGTGAAATAATTGATGGTCGTATACAATACTATTCCAAAAATTGACAGAAGTAACCAAATTATATATACCTGTAGACGTCGGCTAATGAACCAAGATTCTCTCAAGAATCTCTCTGAGAAAAGCATATTTGCCCCCAGCGTTAATTGTCTTTGCCAATGCCGCGGGTTCACCTTGAGTTTAAGGCGTTCTTCGAGCCAAATCCATGAATAAAATAAAATTGTAAAAAAGATTCCCCCGAAAATAAACAGCGTAAATTGGATTGACCCTACCACCCAACTTGCTTTGGCTCTGCTCACTACTATCAAGTTTCCATAAAAATCTTCTCGAATAATATGATGGTAATCGGGTTCAGAATATTGGATATTTGGATCGGCGCTTATGGGCCAATTCAGGGTTACGGGGTAATTATAATCCCCAAAATGTTTTGAAAGAGTTTTACCATTATAAACGGCATAAGAATACCTATTTCGATTTAAGATCTCTCGGGAAGGACTGTTATTGAGCACATCGGTCAATCGACCTTTTGATCGTGCCGATGAGGGTGAAACCAGAATAAAGTAGGTGGCTTTGAGTGCCGTATCATTAAAAACTCCGAACTTACCGATGTATGACCCAGACAATCGTCGCTCATTAACCAAATAAAATTGTTTGGTTACTTGCACCCCGCCGTCACTGAAATACAATGCATTTAAACTTCCAAAATCGGCCGATTTATTGCTACTAATACACACTCCATCGGGATTATATCCAAATATTGAAACGTCAAAATTATCTAAAAGCGTTCCGAAATACTGTTGTTGTATGGTGCTCTCAAACTCTTCGGTTTTATTTTCCTGTAAACCTAGCGAAACGAAAATGGGTAAGTCTTTATTAAGACCGTTTTCAGCATCCGTTAATTGCACTTTCACGTCCGAATCTGGTTCTACCATTAGTGAGGCAGCAAATAATTCTCGTTGAGCTAACTCCTCTTTTTTAAGTTCGTTGTTTACCCAAATACTCACGAGTAAGCAAGGAATCAAAATCTCCGTAACCCATCTAAATGCCTGGAATTTCGACAGATTTAAATGTAATCGCAACAATATAAAGCCTAGGAAAGTCGCCGCAAAAAACCAAGTATGCAAATCACATAACCTTGTTGCGATGGAAATTGTAAGAGCCGTGAAAAACCAATAGATCCACATTTCATTTGAAATGGGTTGTTTCTCAATTTGTCGTTGAATGAAATGTATGATGGTTATTACCGCTGCAAAGATCAAGGCGATCAATCCAACTGCCAAAATCGTTGTTGCGCTTATTAATAGAAGTTCTGTAAATCGGAAATGGATTTCTGTTTTTTCTATTAAATAACCCGTAAACTGAAAAGCGAATAAAGTAAGCCCCGAAATACCTATCCATAAAAAAGCTTGCACAAGCAAACGAGAAATATTCGTAAAAACTGCAAATCTTCTCTCGAGTAAATTTAGTAAAAAACGCAAGATCCATAGAGTAAGTAAAAACCAAATCAAAGTACTTGCTAGGTTGTGCAAATAAGAATTGAAGTAGAATACATCCTTAGAAAAGATTTGCCATTTATGCAGTGATGTGATGATGACTTCTGTTTTCTCCAGAACTAAGAATAAAAACCATAATGCTACATTCACCCAAGCCCAAATTCGATTGGATTGTTCAATTCCCCATAAATAAATTCCCAAAGACAAGAAAATCCAACCAAGTAAAAAAAGCACATCCGGTAATCTATCCGTTTCGTAGTCAAACAGAATCAGAAAAAACGGACTGGGTTTTATCCAAGTGCCTTTTAAATTTAGCGGTAGTGAATTTTCAACAGGAACACTTCCCAGGAATAAGTCTAACGGGGGATTATACGTTTCGCTACTCGTAATTTCAGGAAATGACAAATCGAATAAGTTATGAGCGAAAATCAGGGAAATTGAATCCTTGTATCGGTGCCACACTCCCAAATAAATTCCATTTTGCTCTACTAATTCAAATGTGTTTTCTCTAAGTACATTCAACTGAAAGTCTTGTGAATTCCATACTTGCGGAATTCCATAGTTAAAACGAAGTCCCACCAAACCCATTGAATCACAGAATGCAATAAATTCGTCTGAACTATTGCCATAAAGGCGGTCTTCGTTTTTCACCAAAACCTCGTTAATCTGAGAAACCTCAGTTTCTGCACAATTGATTATTTCTCGTGCTTTTTTCGGAATGTTTTTAGGATTTTCAAATTTGCGCGTCCCGCCTATTGCAATCAATATTACTCCAAAAAGAGCCAACCATATGCCGGGTTTACGCCACATTCTACAGGTATTTACGGGGTATTAAATAATTTTGCACGTAGTCGGTTATGGCCTCTTCAAAATTCCAAAAATCTTGGGTATAGCCCGCTTCTTTGATGCGTTGCATAGACGCCTGGGTATAATATTGGTAATTACCACGGATGTCTTCGGGCATTTCTATGAAATCGATGGCTTCTGTCGCATCTAATGCTTTGAATACCCCTTGTGCCAATTGTAAAAACGTGTGCGACTTTCCGGAACCCAAATTATAGATACCCGAATTTTTGCGATTTTCCATAAAATGTATAAGCACCTGCAACACATCCTTTATGTAAACAAAATCGCGCCGTTGCGCGCCGTTTTCGTAATCGCTGCGATAACTTTTGAAAAGTCGCATCCTACCGCTTTCTTTAATTTGGTGAAAAGCATGAAATACCACCGATGCCATGCGATCTTTATGATACTCGTTCGCTCCAAAAACATTAAAGAACTTAAATCCTGCCCAAAATGGAGGTGTTTGGGTTTGTTCTGAAATCCATAAATCGATCTCTTGCTTGCTGTTGCCATATGGATTCATAGGCTGTAAGGAGGTCCGCTTTTGAGGATCGTCGTCAAAACCGTTATCGCCATTTCCATAGGTGGCCGCTGAAGACGCGTATATAAAAGGTATTGAATACTGGGTACACATGCGCCATAATTCTTTAGTATAATTCACATTTAGATCTTGCAGCACCTGTAAATCGAATTCGTTGGTTTTGGTGCGGGCACCTATGTGAAATATAAATTGAATATCGCGGGCATGCGCAGGCACCCAATCTAAAAAATCATTTCGTGATATACGATGAAGGATATTTTTATCTTGTAAGTTAGGAAGCTTTTCGGCTCTACTGAAATCATCAACGGCTACAATTTGTCCGTATCCGTTTCGCAAAAGTTCACCAATCAAGGCAGAACCAATAAAACCGAGGGCTCCTGTTACAATTATCACGAAACAAAAATAAAGAAAATAAACGGGGAACGAATTCAATGCCTACTAAGTAGTGGAATAACGTTCTCGCGTAATGATTTTTTGAAACTCTCTCAAAACTACTGCCTTGGCTAAATTATCATCTGAATCGCCTCCTAAGTCCTTTACAAACCGGTACTGTTTTTCCGTTAAATCTACTCGGTATACGATTTTCATCCAAGTACCGGCGTTCCGGCTGCGAATGTTTGCGATGCCTGCGCTCAACTCTGCGAGCAACGCATCCCAAGAGACCAATTCCGGAGAAAATTCAAATCCAGACAATCCAAAATCTTTTTCGATTTGTGCTTTTACAGCCTGCAATCGCGTGGGTTCGGCCATGAGCGCCTGAAATTCTTTCAAATCCGTGGCAGACATACTCCAAAGGTATTGCAAATATTTCAATCCCGCGGCCTCTATTACTTGGCTTATTCGGGAAATTTGTGGAAATTTGTCGTCTATGGAATTAAAAGATGTTGTTTCGGTAACCGGATTGCCCGGATTGCATAAAATTTTAGGACAGAATAAGAATGGATTGGTTTTGGAAGCGCTTGCCGATGGCAAGAAATTCTCAACCAACCTACGTCAGCGAGTAAGTATTTTGTCTGACATATCCATGTTTACCGACGAAGGAGAAGTGAAGTTAGCCCAAGTAATCCATCAAATAAAACAATTAGAAGACGGCGGAACAACAATCCCTAACGGGAAGATTGATAATGATGAGGCTAAAAGTTTCATGGCCCAAGTACTTCCTAATTACGACCGAGAGCGTGTGTACCCGAGCGATATGAAAAAACTATTTTCATGGTATCATTTGTTAAAAGGTCAATTAGATTTTGAATCTCTTTTAAAGTCTGATGAGGAAGGTGCAGAAGACAGCAAAGCGAATAAACCAACGGAGAAAGTTGAAAAGCCAAAAGCCGCTCCCACTAAAAATAAAGTAGCTACCAAAACCGCCGGCGGAGCCAAAAGCAAGCCATCTGCTCCCCGCAAAATGGGAAGTTAATAATGCGGAAATCTTTTGTTCCCGAGGATTTGGTTATCAATAAAGCCGAAGACCTCAAAGCCCTATACGATACCTTATTACAAACGCAGGTATCTTCTGAAGCCAATTTGCGTGACTTTTTATTGGATGTAAGCGACTTAGAAAGTTTTATTTCTGAGGATATGGCATGGCGGTACATCCGCATGACTTGCGATACACAGAATAAGGACCACGAGAATGCGTATTTGCAATTTGTGCAACACATTCAGCCCGAATTGGCGCCCTTAGAAGACCAACTCAATCAAAAAATAGTTGGCATTCCGTATTGGCAGTCGCTATTGAAGGAAGATTCCTTTGCCATTTATTACCGCTCTTTGAAAAGTGCGGTAGAATTGTTCCGGGAGGAAAACATTGCCCTTCAAGCCGAGGTGAGCACCTTGGCACAAGAATATTCTGCGGCTCAAGGGGCGATGAGTATTGCCTGGGAAGGCAAAGAAATAACCTTGCAACAGGCCTCTAATTTATTGTTGGAAACCGATCCGGAGATTAGAAAAAAGGCATGGCTATTAATTCAAGAACGGCGGCAGCAAGACGCCGAAAAACTTGATGCCCTTTTCACGAAGATGATTGGATTGCGGCATCAAATTGCATTGAATGCTGGATTTGATAACTATCGCGATTATATGTTTGTGGCTTTAGGTCGCTTTGACTATACCGCTCAGGACTGTAAAGATTTCCATACTTCTATTGAAAAAAACGCAATTCCATTATTGAAGGAAGTTCATCTTTTGCGTAAATCGCAAATGAAAACGGAAGTTTTGCATCCGTGGGACTTACAAGTTGATCCCTTACAGCGAAAACCTCTAAAGCCTTTCGAAACGGGTGAGGAATTGCGCGACAAAGCAATTGCCGTTTTAGCCGATTTGGATCCGTTCTTCGCGCAATGCCTGCAAACGATGAAGGAAAAATCGTTATTGGATTTGAGCAGTCGTGTAGGTAAAGCGCCCGGAGGTTACAACTATCCGTTGGCGCGTACCAATATGCCCTTCATTTTCATGAATGCTACCTCAAACTTGCGCGATGTAGAGACTTTATTACACGAAGCAGGGCATGCGATACACAGTTTTCAAATGGCGCCATTGCCATTGAATGCATTTAAAAATACGCCCAGCGAAGTGGCCGAATTGGCTTCTATGAGCATGGAATTGATTTCTATGTCGGCCTGGAACCATTATTTCAGCGAAACGGAAGCATGGAACCGCGCGAAAACCGAACAAATCGAAGGCGTTATTGGCACCTTGCCATGGATTGCCACTATTGATGCATTCCAACACTGGATATACGAAAATCCGACTCATAGCGCAGAAGAGCGCAAGGCGCAATGGAAACATTTATTAAAGCGTTTCGGCACGGGCATGGTAAACCACGAGGGCTACGAGCACTTCCTAGACTATGCATGGCAGCGCCAATTGCATTTGTTTGAGGTACCGTTTTACTATATTGAATACGGCATTGCCCAACTGGGAGCCATAGGTATTTGGAGGAACTATTTAGAGAAGAATTCTCAAGATTCATTAGAAGCATATAAGGCATTTATGAAGCTCGGATATACCCGTTCCATGGGGGAAATTTATGAAACGGCTGGGGTGAAATTCGACTTTTCTGCCGCCTATGTAAAAGAGCTTATGGATTTTGTGGGTAGTGAATGGAGTAAGTCGGTGGAGTAGAATACCAATCACTAGAAACAATTATATCAAAAAAAAGGCCCCGATAGAGGGCCTTTTTTTAGTTCATGCACTTTTTATTTATGATTTATATTACAAATTTCCTCTATTGGCTTGCTCGCGCTCAATACTTTCGAAAAGGGCTTTGAAATTTCCTTTTCCGAAACTTTTGGCTCCCTTGCGCTGAATAATTTCATAAAACAAGGTCGGGCGGTCTTCTACGGGCTTCGTAAATATCTGCAACAAGTAACCGTCGGGATCGCGATCAATTAAGATGTTCAACTTTTTCAATTCTTCAAGAGGTTCGTCAATTTCACCCACACGATCGAGCACATCATCGTAATAGGTATCAGGAACGTATAAAAACTCAATCCCTCTGCGGCGCAATTCACCAACAGTTTCGATGATATCGTAGGTTTCAATGGCAATATGCTGCACCCCTGGCCCGTAATAGAAGTCGAGATATTCTTCGATTTGCGATTTCTTTTTTCCTTCGGCAGGCTCATTTATGGGGAATTTTATCCAGCCGTTACCATTACTCACCACCTTACTCATGAGGGCACTATATTCTGTAGAAATATCTTTATCGTCGAAGGTCAGCAACAGTTTGAATCCCATTACGTCTTCATAGAATCGCACCCAATCGTTCATTTTACCGAGTTCCACATTACCCACACAGTGGTCAACATGCTTCAAACCCACGGGCGTAACCGACAATTTATGGTTAGGCGCTTTAAAGCCGGGCAAGAATATTCCGTTATAGTTTTTACGTTCTACAAATTTATGAACGGTATCGCCATAGGTATAGATTCCGGAAATGATTACATAACCATTTTCATCTTCAAAACGGGTAGGCTCCATGTAGGGCTTCGCTCCTCTTTTGGTAGTTTCTTCAAAGCTTTGGGTAGCATCATCGACCCAGATGCTCAAGAATTTCACGCCATCGCCATGTTGTTGATGGTGTTGTGAAATTTCGCTGTTAGGGTCTAAGGAAGTTGTGAGAACCAGTCTGATTTTCTCTTGTTGTAAAACATAGGAGGCGCGATCACGCACGCCGGTTTCCGGACCGGCATAGGCTACAAGTTCGTAACCCCAAGCGGTTTGATAATAGTAGGCAGACTGTTTGGCATTTCCCACATAAAATTCGATATGATCTGTACCGTTTAAGGGCAAGAAATCGACATGGGTTGTAGTAGATTCCATCACGTTTGTTTCCATGATGCAAAGGTAGTATTTAGAGTTGAGAGTTGAGTGGGGAGAGTTGAGGGTCAGTGTTACATATAATGTTTAGGCGCAGTATTCACTCCTGCCACCAAATCAAACTCCCCTTTCACCCCTGCCCCATAACACATGCCCAATTCATCCCAGCCCCAACAAAAACGCATTACCGTGTAGTAATGCATTCCCTAAAACATTCGCCGTTTTCTGTAGTTAATTCCAATATATATAAACCTCCAGATTGAAGTGACAATGGTGTCTCTAAGGAGATAATCTTTTCAGAATGATTCACCAACTTTTGAGTGTGAATTAGAACACCCTGTGTATTCCAAATCTTCATTTCACAAATACCATGAAACATTTTGGAAGTTTTAATATTTATTATTTCCGAAGCAGGGATTGGGTATATGGTTAATGGTTTACCGTTATTTTCATTTTCTTGTATACTTAAATTATCGTTACAAAAACGACCAAACCATTTGGCATCTTTCTGATAAAATCCTGCATTTAAGTCATAACCCCAAAAATTATTCTTGTCTCCAACATTTTGCCGATATAAAAGGGCTAATAAGCCTTTCGAGGAATAATCATATATTAAATACCTGTAATCCGTGCTTTTAAACTCCTCGATTTTAATAAAACTATCTCCTTGGAATTTGAACATTCCAACCCCCCAAGATTGAAAATCTGCCCCAACTACTTCGTTTTGGAAAAGAATCCATTTTTGTGAAACGGTATATAACATAGTTGCACCATCCGAATTATCAAATAAATCTAAATAACTTATGGTACCATTGAAATAATTTTTTATTGGAACATATTTAATATGCGTAAAGTTCGTATCCAAGATTGACACCGCATATGCGGATAACGAATCCCCCCCGCCTAAGTATTGGTTCTGATCGTCATAAAGGCCATTTATGCCACTCAAAAAGGCAATTAAATAATGGTTATTTTCAAAATGTATTTTTTTATCCCCAATGAAAAAAATTTTATCAGAGGATCCAATATTATAAGACTTTACCAGTTCACCTTCAGAAATTTCCATAATAGCCATATCGAAACCATAAGGATTGCTTGGATTTTTGGGAGTGGCACGTTGGAATTTATTTAACGATGGGAAAAATACAGAATTAAAGTATTCCATAAGTACAAACAACTTATTGTTTACATGTTCCCAACCGTGTACAAAAGTCTCCAAGTTAGAATGGCTCAATATAGATCGATCAATAATATTTCCATTTAAGTCAAGTTGGACAAGATGGTTTACTACAACAGAAGACGAATCATGAATAATTACTTGTTCATTTGCTAACACAACATCTTCCTTTGCCGGGAGAAATACATGAATTATATCATCAGAAATCGTCATAGACAATTTAGAATATTCTAAAAGTGTCTTATCAGAATTGGTTCGTGCAATGGGAACGTAAATTACCGATTTGAAATTTTTTGATATTTTTATAAATCCGTAGGTCGTATGTGGTTCTGTACCGAGCATTAAAGTATCATTAATCTGGTAGAAATTATTAGGAGCATTCAACAACGGAACATATATATTCTCTGAAGAATCCATAATTGGACCAAGGTTTGAGAATGAAATTTTATCTTGGAGGCTAATTTGTTGGATAATTTGACCTAAAGAATCGATTCTATAAATGGTGCTTTTTTCATACGGGTTAAAGGAAATGTCATTCAATTGTTGGTTATTTACCCCACAACTATTTACATACCAACTACTAATAATAAAATCTCCATTCTTGCATTTTATCGGATCCGATAAATGATTTATTTGGTCGTTGAAATTAAAATTAATATTGAAGGGATTACATTGTGCGTAAATCTCTCTTTTAGAAATTAACCCAAATACCAGCATCAGAACTGTAGGAAAAACTCTTTTAAATTTCTGCATACTACCTTATTAATTACGAGGCTTTTGAATAAGAAAATATTGTGTGCTTCGATTATGAGACAATATAGTATTTTTTGTGTTAAAAATTATTCTATCATGTGAATAAAAAACCACACCATGACTTGGTTACCCTAAATTTGAGTATGCATAAGTTTTGAATCTAGGCGAGCTATGCCATTTTCATTGTTACCTAAGATATCTATTGTGGTCGAAACAGTGCTTATTTGGGTTCCATATTGCGTGTAGAATTGGGCAACGGCTTGTGCCAAATCGTATGGATTTGGTTTCTGGGGGAATTCCAAGCAGAACGAGCGCTTTAATCCGCCGAAGAAGAGTAAATAACCCCAGTTTTCTGGCGATAATCGCAATTTTTTTCGAAAGATTTCGCTGGCTTGTTTGGAGTCATACCCTTGAAGCAGATGCCGCGCCAGTATAATTTGTTTACGCTGGTGCAGCAGGCGGATGCCGGGTAGTTTCTGCTGCCAATAGTGCAGGGCTTCGGAAGAATCGTCGAAAGCGGTGGCTGGCATTTCCAACGGAAATTCAAGGGTGGTATTCCAGTGTTTGCAAGCGGTTTTGAGGGGTTGCAGAAAATAGGGGCTGTTGAGGATTTCAGTATCCGCGCTTAGGAGTCCCCAGGAATTACTCGGGAAGAAATAGTTCAATCGGTTGGAGAGGGATTGAAATTCCATAGGGCAATTTAGGAGATTTGGGTACCAAATATTTTAAAATTGCGGGAATAAATCGATTTATTCGCGTAAATATAAAGTCAAACTTTAAAATTGCGGGAATAATTTCTCTAAACCCGGCCTTTACGGGCTGAGGTGAACCGCACCCCCACGAAATACTACGCACAGGTGTAAACCCTGCCCCAACTTTCTTCTATCTTTGCAAATATGAAAATTGCTGGACTTTCCGACGCAGAAATCGCTCAAATACAAACGGTATTGGCAACAATCACCAATTTAGAACGCGCGGTGATATTCGGTTCCAGAACCACCGGAAAGTACAAACCCAATTCGGATGTGGACATCGCATTATATGGCGATACCCTCACATTTGCTTGCCTATTCGAGCTGGAAGATGCCCTTTACGAAATGGGATTTAAGCACGAATTAGACATCCTACTATTTTCTGCCATACAAGACCCCCGATTTAAAGCCGCGATTGAACGTACGGCGGTGGAGGTGTTTTCGTGCAACTTTTAAAACTGAGGTTTGAAGGGAATTATTATTCTAAAATTTTGGGCAAGGATAAATGCTGCCATCCCAAAATTAATAATTAACCATCGACAATTAACAATTCCCTACGGATCCACATCAAAATCTATCTGCAAGGCATTCATCCCTTCCATCTGCAGTAATCGGAGTCGTTGCTGTAACAAATACTCC
>JALRKL010000011.1 GCA_023268875.1 Bacteroidia bacterium | reverse complement strand
AACGTATATCTGTCTTTATATAATAACGCGAATAGGACCGCTGTTTTAGATCATATTAACGCTCAAAACAAAGAAATTCGGAAAGCATTAGCTCAGAGAATTCGCCACAACTTTCGAAAAATTCCAGAAATACGGTTTTACGAAGACGATACCTTGGATTATGTAGAAAAAATGGATGAGTTGTTTAAGAAAATCAATGCCGACAACAATTCAAACGAAGACCCAAAAACCGAGTGAACGTAGCGGCGTTTATAGCGCGTAAATACTTTTTTTCGAGGAAGAATCCATCGGCTATCAATATTATTACAGGAATTTCGATGGCGGGATATGCCATAGGTTCCTTGGCTTTGATTATTCTACTAAGCGCCCTTAATGGTTTTGAGGAAAGTATATTTGGCGACTATCAAAGGAGTTCGCCCGATTTAAAAGTTGTGCCCCTTGAGGGGAAGGTTTTTTTACCCGAAGACAAACTAATAAATGAGTTATCCGAAAACAAATCTATCGAGGCACTTTCCTACAGCCTTGAAGACAAAGCGATAATCAAATACGGCAATCAACAAGTTGTAGGTGTTGTAAAAGGGGTAGATTCCGCCTTGTTCAGGGTGTTTGATGTAGATTCTTGGGTTAAAGCGGGAAGTCTCGAATTGAATCAAAACGATAATTTTTTAGGAAACGCATGGCTTTCCGAAGGACTGGTATATACCTTAAATGTTAGCAGCAGCGATCAGCGATTGGAGTTACTCACCCCCGATCGAAACAGCTCGAGTGTTGCTCAAACCAACCTAAACCAAGAGGTTGTTAGAATTTCTAGCATGGTCCATTTATCCTCTGAGGAAAACGAAAAAACCATAATTGTGCCATTGTGGGTGGCTCGGTCTTTGTTTTCTCGAGAGAAAGAAATCAGCCATATTTCAATAAAAACAAAAGGAAACCCCTTTATGGTTCAGGGGGAAATTAACGAACGCCTCAAACCGCATGGATTGGTTGCACTTAACCGACAAGAGCAAAACGATACCATGTATAAAATGTTTAATACAGAAAAATGGTTTTCATTTGCGCTGCTGGTATTTATTCTCTTGTTAATCAGTTTTAACCTTTATGGGGCTTTGCGAATGATGCGAATCGACAAAAAAGAAGATTTGTACATCCTTTCGGCCATGGGAATGCCGGTAAAAAGTAGAAGTAGAATTTTTTCTTGGGAAGCCTTTTTTGTGTCTGGGCTGGGAACGTTTGTAGGGTTGTTTTTGGGTGTTTTGCTGGTTTTGGTTCAGCAAAAGTTTGGAATAATCACAACAAAAGCAACCTTTGAATTGGTATATCCGGTTTCATTGCGGTGGACCGACATATTGGTGGTGGCTGTTATTTGTGTCGGGCTTACACCTATGGGTTTACTGGGGCGCAAAAGTACCTAGACTGAAATTTACCTATCTTTGCGCTTATGAACCGCCCCATCAGAGTACTTATCGCCAAAGTGGGTCTTGACGGACACGATAGAGGCGCTAAAGTTATCGCGGCCTCTTTGAGAGATGCTGGCATGGAAGTTAT
>JALRKL010000010.1 GCA_023268875.1 Bacteroidia bacterium | reverse complement strand
TTCATTGTTAATGATGTTCTTAGAACCCACACATCTTCAGTACAAATTAGGGAAATGCAAAAACATAAACCTCCATTTAGATTAATCATGCCTGGTCGTGTGTATCGTAATGAAGCGGTAAGCTCTAGGAGTAATTGTTTTTTTCATCAACTAGAAGGGCTTTATGTAGATAAAGGGGTAACGTTCGCTGATTTAAAACAGACTTTATATTATTTTGTCCAGCAATTTTTTGGAGAAGGTACCGAAGTTCGTTTTAGATCAAGTTATTTTCCTTTTACCGAACCTAGCGCAGAGATGGATATTTGGGTTGGTACAGATACACCCGAAGATATGAGACTTACCAAAGGAACCGGTTGGTTAGAAGTATTAGGTTGTGGAATGGTTCACCCCAATGTATTGGACAATTGTAATATAGACCCGAGAGAATATAGTGGGTTTGCTTTTGGTATGGGTTTGGATAGAATGACAATGTTAAAATACGGTATTAATGACATACGAGATATGTTTTTAAACGATATTAGATTGCTTAAACAATTTCAAGGTTTGTCATGATTTATTTCGCCAGTGATTTTCATTTTGGTTCTCCTAATCATGCGAGTTCAAAAAGCAGAGAAAAAGATGTATGTCGTTGGTTGGATGAAATAAAAGATACCGCTACTAAAATTTTTTTATTGGGGGATACTTTTGACTTTTGGTTTGAGTATAATTCAGTTGTACCAAAAGGTTGTGTTCGTTTTTTAGGGAAATTGGCCGAGTTAAGCGATAAGGGAATTGAAATAGAGATGTGCGTGGGAAATCACGACCTTTGGATGAAAGATTATCTGATTAACGAATGCGGTGTAAAAATTTTCACGGAACCCAAAGAAATAACAATTGGAGATTTTAAAATACATGTTCACCACGGTGATGGTTTAGGTCCTGGTGATAAAAAATATAAATTTTTGAAACGTATTTTCATTAATTCCATTGCTCAAAAAGCGTTTAAATGGTTACATCCCGATATTGGATTTTCATTGGCTTCATATTTCAGCAAAAAAAGTAGGGCGTCTGAAAAATCAGAAGAGCGCAAGTTCAAAGGAATTGATAAGGAGTTTTTGATACTTTATTGCGAAGACGTTTTAAAAAATCACCACGTTGATTTTTTTATTTTCGGACACCGCCATTTAGCCTTGGACATAGCTTTATCAAATAACAAATCTCGATATATAAATTTGGGTGAATGGTATAAGGGTAGACGATATGCAGTGGCTACAGAAAAAGGTTTGGATCTGAGGGATTTTTAATATAGTATCCTTCTCGATACAATTGTACTATTTTTGCGCGATTCGGTTATGTTAGAAAAATTAGAAGCGGTTTACGAACATTTTAAGGAAATAGAATTGCTACTGAGTAGTCCTGAAGTTTCTTCAGACATGAAGCGATTTACTAAATTAAATAAAGAATACAGAGATCTAGAAGAAGTGGTTGAAGCTTACTTTGAGTATAAAAAACTTATTTCTGGTATAAACGAAGCACGTGAAATTTTAAAAAACGAAAAAGACAAAGAAATGCGGGATATGGCCAAGGAAGAATTGGAAATGTTAGAATTGCGCCAGCCAGAGCTTGAAGAAGAAATACGGATATTGCTTTTGCCCAAAGACCCCGAAGACGTTAAAACATGCGTTGTTGAAATAAGGGCTGGTGCAGGAGGAGACGAGGCCAGTATTTTCGTTGGAGATTTATATCGTATGTATTTGAAGTTTTGTGACAGAAAAGAATGGAAAACAGACTTAATAGAGGATATGGAGGGGAGTAGTGGGGGATATTCAAAGGTTAGTTTTTCTATTGATGAACCAGGTGCTTATGGAATTATGAAATACGAAAGTGGGGTTCACCGGGTTCAACGGGTTCCAGCCACAGAGAGCCAAGGCAGAATACACACCTCTGCCGTTACAGTTGCTGTTATGCCTGAAGCAGAGGAAGTAGATATTAATTTTAGGGAAGCCGATGTTAAAATGGAAACGTCGCGAAGTGGAGGTGCTGGTGGGCAAAACGTTAACAAGGTTGAAACTAAAGTAATGTTAACCCACCTTCCTACAGGCATGGTAGTAATTTGTCAAACAGAGAGAACCCAGCTTAAAAACCGTGAAAAAGCAATGAAAATGTTGCGTACCAAACTTTATGAAATAGAACTAGAAAAACACAATGCAGCCATAGCAGCAAAAAGAAAAACCCTTGTTTCTACGGGTGATAGAAGTGCTAAAATAAGAACGTACAATTATCCCCAAAGCCGTGTTACCGACCATAGAATAAGCCTTACTTTATACGACCTTCCCAATATAATGAACGGAGATATAGAAGGAATAATTAATGCCCTCATGGTAGCAGAAAACGCGGAAAGATTAAAAGCAGAGTTGTAATCAACTAAAGGAAATAGACTTAGAAGGAGCGACTTGCTTGTTGGTTTGTTTCCAAGAAAAAAGAGTAAATTTGATATCAGAATATGGCTCTTTCTCAAGCGCAGATACAGGCACTCCAACAAAAACTCTCTCCCCAACAGATACAATTCATAAAACTGTTGCAGATGAACACGTTGGATTTTGAATCTCGTTTAACAGAAGAGCTTTTGGATAACCCTGCCCTCGAGAAGGGTCAAAACGATCAAGAATTTGCCGAATCAAACGCAGTGGATGACACTGGTTTTGACGACCTTCATGGTGATGGAGATTTTGATGTAAACGAAATATTACGCGCAAGCGGAGACGACGATGATTTTGGTTCTTTTAGAATGGGGGAAGATTACACAGGAGAAGAAAGAAACGAATTGCCCATACGTTCAGAATCTTCGTTTCAAGAGTTTTTGCTCGAACAAGCACGTGCAAGCTTTCACCAAGAGCGTGATTTGCAACTTGCGTTTCATCTGATTAATTCCATAGAAGAAGATGGTTATTTAAGAAGAGAATTAAGAAGCATAGTAAATGATTTAGCGTTTAACGAAAATCTAATGTCTACCGAAGACGAATTAGAGAAAATACTGATTAAAATACAAAATTTCGACCCTCCAGGGATAGCGGCGAGAGACCTTCAAGAATGCCTTTTGTTGCAGCTGTATAAAAAGGATTACGGTGATAACGATGCGATAACGTTGGCGGAGAAAATTCTTTCCGAACAAATGGATGCGTTTTCAAAAAAGCATTACGACAAGATTATCAAGGTGCTTAAAATTACCGATGATCAACTTAAGGATGCAATTGCAGAAATTATAAAACTAAACCCGAAACCAGGAGAATCAAGCGCACCATCTAGCACAAAAACACAATATATCGTTCCGGATTTTACCGTAAAAGAAGAAGAGGGGGTGTTGTTGGTTTCTCTAAACGGAAGAAATGCGCCTGAGCTAAAACTGAGCAGAGCCTACACCGAAACATTAAAGACCTATGAAAAGTCGCAAACAAAAGAAAAAGACCTTCGAGATGCCGTTCAATACATTAAACAAAAAGTGGATGGCGCAAAATGGTTCATAGATTCGGTGAAGCAAAGGCAGAACACCCTAATGCGCACCATGCAAGCTATCGTTAATCGCCAACAAGATTTCTTTTATGACGGGGATGAGACCAGCTTGAAGCCAATGATTTTAAAAGATATCGCGGAAGTGGTGGAAATGGACGTCAGCACCATATCTAGGGTAGCGAATTCAAAATACGTAGATACCGATTTTGGTATATTTCCTTTGAAATTTTTCTTTTCTGAGGGAATTTCAAACGATAGTG
>JALRKL010000166.1 GCA_023268875.1 Bacteroidia bacterium | reverse complement strand
ATTAACATTAAATGATTATCGGTGCCGCCTGAAATGATAGAATAACCGCGTGCTACCATAGCGCCTGAAAGGGCTTGGGCGTTCAGAACAACGCGCTTGCAGTACTCCAAAAAATCGGGAGAAAGGGCTTCCCCAAACGCTACTGCTTTAGAGGCAATTACGTGCTCTAAAGGTCCGCCTTGGGTGCCCGGAAATACGGCTCCATCTAATAAGGCACTCATGCGTTTGATTTCTCCTTTTGGGGTTTTATGACCGAATGGATTGTCGAAATCTTTACCCATCATGATGATGCCACCACGAGGTCCTCTCAAAGTTTTATGGGTAGTAGAGGTAACGATATGACAGTGTGGCAATGGATTGTTTAGGAGTCCTTTTGCTATTAAACCTGACGGGTGCGATATATCGGCTAGCAATAGGGCATCTACTTCATCGGCAATTTGACGCAAACGTTCGTAATTCCAATCACGGGAATAACTAGACGCACCACATATAATGAGCTTGGGTTGTTCCAAACGAGCTTTTTCGGCTACTTTTTCATAATCGATTAAGCCGGTTTCGCGCTCTACTCCATAAAAGCTGGCCTTGTAAATTTTTCCCGAAAAATTTACAGGGGAACCGTGAGTTAAGTGACCGCCATGACTTAAATCAAACCCAAGAATTTTATCACCCGGGTTTAGCACGGCTAGCATTACGGCGGCATTAGCTTGGGCACCAGAGTGGGGTTGCACGTTAGCCCATTCTGCCCCAAAAAGCGCTTTGAGTCGGTCGATGGCAAGTTGTTCTACTTGATCTACAATTTCACAACCTCCATAATAACGCTTATTGGGAAGTCCTTCGGCATATTTATTAGTTAGTACACTTCCCATTGCGAGCATAACTTGTTCACTAACAAAGTTTTCACTTGCAATAAGTTCGATTCCATGGGTTTGACGTTGCTTTTCTTTTTCGATTAGTTCGAATATCACTTGGTCGTTTACGATCATACTGCAATTTTACAACAATAAAATGGTGTTATCTTGCAAAAAAATAAGGAAATTCGCTACACTTTATCATGAACGTTAATCAAGACTACTTGAAAAAAGCCGGTGTTATTGCGGCTTTTATTTTGGGATTTTGGGTCCTAGCTATGTGGTATTTTTCGCCGGCTTTAGACGGTAAAATCTTACAACAAGGCGATATGCAGCAGGTGCGAATGATGACTGCGCACGCAAAAGAGGTAAAAGCAGAAACTGGAGCTTACCCTTTATGGAGCGATAGATTGTTTTCAGGAATGCCTTCTAACCTAATTACGGGAGTGGAACAAGGTAGTTTACTATTGAAATGGAGACCTTTACAAATTTTTAATTTGGTAAAACATCCGTTCGACTTCCTCTTTTTATCGATGTTAAGCACTTTTATTCTATTGGTCGTGATGAAGGTAGATAAAGTATGGGCGGCAGCAGGAGCTGTGGGGTATGCGTTCATGACCTTTACTTTGTCGAGTTTTGAAGCCGGACATATTACCAAGGTGCAGGCAATGGCCTTATTGCCGGGCGTGATTGCGGGACTGATGTTGTTGAGTCGGGAAAAATGGGTACAAGGCGGATTGATTTTGGCGGTATTCTTCGGAATGATGATCAATTTCTTCCACTATCAAATTGCCTATTACGCCGGATTTATCATGGGTGCATTTGCGATAGTAGCCGCCATAAAAGCTTCCCAAGAAAAGAAATGGAAGTCGTTTTTAATGCAAATGGGCATTATGGTTTTGGCTTCTGTGTTGGGAGTGGTAACGGCAGTTGGTAAAATTTACGATACTATGCAATATTCGAAAGCTACCATGCGTGGCGGTTCGGAAGTGACGAGTGAAATTCCCGAGAAAGGACAAAAAACAGTGGGCGCGAACGGTTTGGATATCGATTATGCGTTCAGTTGGAGTTACGGAATAAGCGAAACGTTTACCTTATTTGTACCGCGTTTCAAGGGCGGAAGTTCGAATGAGGCGGTGCCTGAGAACGAGTTTGGTGCGGATCGTTTGCCGATGTATTTCGGCGAAATGCAGTTTACCAGTGGACCTGTTTATATGGGAGCCATTTTGATGTTTTTCTTTATTTTGGGGGAAGTCTTTGCGTGGAATTGGCGCAAATGGAGACCCCAAGACCCATCACAGCGGGAGTTTTCTTATGTTACTTGGTTTTCGCTTTTAACCTTTGGGATATCGGTTTTACTGGCATGGGGGAAATATTTGCCTATTAATGAGTGGCTGTTTAATGTGCTTCCTTATTATAATAAGTTTCGTACGCCTATGATGGCGCTGTCGATCGCTCAGGCGATTGTGCCGTTTTATGCGATTTACGCGGTTTATAAAATGGTCACGTTCGATTACAGCGATCAGGAGCGAAAGGCCATGATAAAGGCATCGGGTATTACCTTGGCTTCGATATTGGGAGTGATTATTGTGATGGCCGGGGGACAGTCCTTGAGCAGTCCGATGGACGCTCAAATTGGCGGCGCTCAGAGCCAACAAGTGATGCCAATTATTATCGGCTTACGTAAAACTTTATTATGGAACGACGTATGGCGTTCTGCTATTTTTATGGTTTTATCATTTGCTTTGATATACGGAGTTATAAAGCAACAACTGAAGGTAGTGCATGCCGGTTTACTTTTGGCTTTATTAATTGCGGTTGATTTAATTGGTGTATCTAATAGGTATTTGAGTGAAGAGCAATGGGTTGATAAGGAGGAGGAAGAGGAAATTTTACCGAGTAAGGTAGACGAGCAGGTAATGGCCGATAATAAAGACCAAGCCCGTGTGTTCGATTTGCGTTACAGTCCGTTTAACGACAACCATTCGGCGCCGTTCCACCGGAATGTAGGTGGATACCACCCGGCTAAATTGAGTCGCTATCAAGATATCATTAGTTTTGGTATTACCAAGGCGGGCAGTCAATTGAATGGGGAAACCATCATGAACAATCCGGTTTTAGATATGCTGAATTGTAAGTATGTTCTATCAAAAGGAGAGCGCGGAGAAGAGGTCATCATGCGCAGCACGGCCTATGGCAATGCTTGGTTGGTTGAAGAATTGAAACTCTATTCGGGTGCTAAAGAGGCCTTAAATGCCCTACAAGTAGAAGATTTACGTACGGTTGCGGTGATGGAAGGTCAAGCGGAAGTTGCGAAAATTGCAAAAGATAGCAGCGATTTCATAAAAATGGTGTCGTATTCCAGCGATAGTATTCGTTATAAATCTAGCACCAAGGGCGTTGGTTTCGCGGTGTTCAGCGAGGTATATTATGCCGAAAAGAACGGGGCTTGGAAAGTGTACGTCGACGGCGAACCGGCAAAGGCGGAGCGTGCTAACTATATCTTACGGGGAGTGTCTGTACCAGCAGGCGCGCATGATATTTTATGGGTTTACGAACCCGCAGATCGCAGTTTAATGGTGGCGGCGGAAACGGGCAGTTCAGCGGCGTTGATATTGGGACTTTTGGTGATAATTGCCCTGCCCTTATTCAAAAAAGATGAATGAGACGGCGCTCACACTGATCACCATAAATTATAATAATCTCGATGGACTTCGAGCCACTGTTGCATCGGTTCAAAAACAGATTACTCCTAATAATAATTGGAAATGGATAGTAATCGATGGTGGCAGCACCGACGGCTCTCTTCCCTTTTTGCGCGAACGTTCGGATTTGTTTGATTATTGGGTGTCGGAGCAAGACAAAGGTATTTACGATGCCATGAATAAAGGC
>JALRKL010000160.1 GCA_023268875.1 Bacteroidia bacterium | reverse complement strand
TTTTGATAAATGTATTAAATAGTTTTAATGGCTTAGTTATCGAAGGTATTGTATTTGATGATATTGATGATAAAAAATGCTGTGTATGTACAAATCTTACATTAACAACTACTTGTTGTAATCATAGATATTGTTTTCGATGTTACGGATTTGTGCAGGGCTTAATTCATCGTCGAACAGAGCTACATCAATTTCTTGAGCTTTACAATATTCGGCGATGTCTTCCATTTTGCCTTTTCCTACATACGTTTTAGGATTGGGGTGGTCTAAATTTTGCACGAAACGCTTTTTGGGTTCGGCCCCTGATGTACGGGCTAATTGTTCCAGCTCATCCAGATATTCGTCAATTTGGATGGCCTGGCCTTGAAGTTGAACGCCAATTATAACGGCTTTTTCGATTTTTTTATGGGTAGAATGCAAAGTTTTTGTTTTCAAAATTACCACTTATTTGGCGTTATGGGTGCGATGTCTGAATTTTGAATACCGTGAAAAAGGGTTATATATCAATTTGGGTTTGCTTTTTATTTGTTACGGCAAAAATCCAAGCGCAATATTATACCCTATCAAACAAGCCCCAACTAACCCAAAAGAAACATTTTTATCATACCGTAATTGGGGAAAACGAATACGGCGTTTTTACCGTAAATTACACCAATGACTATTTTGCAGGTGGATTTAGCATTGAAAAGTACGATCGCGATTTAGGCTTCCAAGACGATCGTGTTTTTGATATTCCCAAGAAGGCCTTTGTATTGGATGTGTTCTTGGTAGATTCTCAAATTTGTTGGGTAAGCGTGATCCGTAAAAGGCGTGAAAATTTGCGTTTGTACATAAGCAGGGTTCATGTTAGTTTAAACGGAGAGGTAGAAACGGAGTTTTTAGGGCACCTGCCGCTAAAGACATGGATGCCCGAGGATATAAAATTTTCTAAATCGACACAATTATCTCAATGGTCTGTTGCGCTATTACAGGATGCCGGCGAATCTAAAACGGCTTTTTGGGCGCAAATTCGTGAATCAACAGGTGCCCTTCAAGCGCACTATTCCGATACGATTTCCGAAAAGTTAGCGAACACAGCTCTAGAAAATTTTGCTCTAGGAGCAAAGGGTGAATTAATGGCCATTGTGAGGGTGTCAAAGACCCGTTCGGTTTTTGCTAATGCCAAACGGGAGCAACAATTATTATTTTTTCGTGGAAGTTCCATTGAAAGTGGTTTTCGGGAATGGCAATTTGAACATCAAGTACAATCAACACAAATGGTGTACGACCATTTTCTTAGAAGATGGTTGCTATTTGCATGGGTGGGTGAAAATCAAAAGGAAGCAATTGGTTATAGTTGGCTGCAAATTTTGGATACAGAACCAGGTTTCCATCAAGTTGATCCGTTGTTATCTGATAATGAAGCCAGGATTTTGGATGGAGAGATTAAAGCAAAAAAGCGCAAAAATCCCATGAATTATGTTTTGCGCCGTTTGATACCCCGAAGAGATGGGGGGGCCATGGTTTTGTTAGAACGCTATATTGAATTGAAGCAATTGGAAACTTTCTATATTAATGGTATACCGCAAACGGCTACCAAGGTCTTGTATAATTACAATGAAATTGGTGTAGCCTTTTTTGATTCATTGGGTCAATTGGATACGGTTTTGCGGGTAAATAAAGAGCAAACAGCGGCACCGGCTACCGCCTATTTGT
>JALRKL010000157.1 GCA_023268875.1 Bacteroidia bacterium | reverse complement strand
TTTTAGCCTGTTATTTTTGTGGGAAATTGTCTAAAAAATGTGGGCAATAATAACGTGGGAATAAGGTTCGAACAAGGCCTCGGTTGTATATTGCGGATATTTGATTTTTACTTATGGAAGAGAACAACGAAATACCAGAAGAGTTCAACGAAAGAATCATTCCCATTAACATCGAAGATGAAATGAAAACCGCCTACATCGATTATTCGATGTCGGTTATTGTATCACGTGCATTGCCAGATGTTCGAGATGGATTGAAGCCCGTGCATCGCAGGGTTTTATACGGAATGGTAGATTTAGGACTTGCTTCTAATAGGCCTTATAAAAAGTCTGCTCGTATTGTGGGTGAAGTTTTGGGTAAATATCACCCTCATGGTGACTCATCTGTATACGACGCAATGGTTCGTTTAGCTCAGAGTTGGAGTGTGCGATATCCATTTGTAGACGGACAGGGAAACTTTGGTAGTATCGATGGTGATCCGCCGGCTGCTATGCGTTACACTGAAGCGAGAATGCGAAAAATCGCCGAGGAAATGATGACGGACATCGACAAGGAAACGGTTGATTTTCGTCCCAATTTTGACGAGAGCTTGCAAGAGCCAACCGTTCTCCCAAGTAAAATACCGAACTTATTGGTAAATGGTGCGTCAGGAATCGCAGTGGGAATGGCCACAAATATGGCCCCTCATAATTTGCGTGAGGTTTGCGCGGCGGTAAATATGTACATCGATAATCGCGATATAACAATCGCGGAATTGATGGAAGCCGTTAAAGGGCCTGATTTCCCGACCGGTGCGACCATTTATGGTGTTGAGGGAATCAAAGACGCTTATGAGACTGGAAGAGGTAGGGTAGTGATGAGAGGTAAAGCAGAAATTGAAGTTACCAAGACTGGAAAAGAAATGATTGTGGTAACCGAGGTTCCTTACCAGGTAAGTCCTCCGCAAATCATCGTTAAGGCAGTTGATTTGATCCATGAAAAAATCATTGACGGTATATCGGCAGTTCGCGATGAAAGTGGTAGGCAAGGGATGCGTATTGTGTTTGAGTTAAAACGAGATGCAATTCCGAATGTGATTCTGAATCAACTTTATAAATTTACTCCGTTACAAAGTTCATTTTCTGTGAACAATATTGCCTTGGTAAAAGGAAAGCCAGAAATGTTGAATCTGAAAGATATGATTCGTCATTTTGTGGATCACAGACATGAAATAATCGTGCGGAGAACCCAATACTTATTGCGCGAAGCTCGAAAGAGAATACATATTTTAGAAGGTTTGATTATCGCTTTGGATAATCTTGATGCCGTAATTGCACTAATTAGAAAAAGTCGGACTCCAGAAGAAGCAAGAGAGGGTTTGATGTCGCAGTTTGGATTGAGTGAGATTCAATCTAAGGCTATATTGGACATGCGTTTACAACGCTTAACGGGTCTGGAAATCGATAAAATCCGCGAAGAATACAATGCGGTTCTTAAAGAAATTGAATATTATGAGAGTATCCTCAACGATGAAACTCTTAGAATGTCAATTATAAAAGAAGAAACTTCGGAAATGGCCGAAAAGCATGGGGATGACAGAAGAACTAGAATTGAATATAATGCAGAAGAAATCAATATTGAAGATTTAATACCCAACGAAGAGGTTGTTATCACGATTTCACACAAAGGCTACATTAAGAGAACCGCTCTAAGTGAGTACAAAGAACAAAATAGAGGAGGGCGTGGTTTAAGAGGCGTTGCACATAGAGATGAAGATTTTGTTGAGCATTTGTTTGTTGCGAGCACCCATAATTATTTATTGTTGTTTACGGAGCAAGGTCGTTGTTTCTGGTTGAAGGTATATGAAATCCCAGAAGGAGCCAAGGCTACTAAAGGAAGACCTATTCAGAATTTGATTAATATCCCATCTGACGATACTATTAAAGCGTATCTCAATATTCAAAACTTGAAAGATCCTGAATATTTGGAAAATAATTTCATTGTAATGGTTACCAAGCGGGGTATTATCAAGAAAACCTCGATTGAAGCTTACAGCAGACCACGTACAAATGGTATTAATGCGATAACAGTTCGGGATGGAGATGAACTTCTTCAAGCTGCGGTTACCGACGGTAATTCCGACATTGTAATAGCTAAACGACTGGGTAAAGCAATTCGTTTTCATGAATCTAAGGTAAGACCGATGGGTAGGACAGCTGCGGGAGTTCGCGGTGTTACACTTGAAAGTGAGGAAGATGAAGTAATTGGCATGGTTTGTGCTCATGATAATGAAGAAAAGACCAATATCCTGGTTGTAAGCGAAAAAGGATACGGCAAGCGTTCTGATATAGATGACTACAGAATAACAGGTAGGGGCGGTAAAGGGGTTAAGACCATTTCTGTAACTGAAAAAACCGGTTATCTTGTGGCTATTATGGGTGTTAATGACAGCGACGGTTTGATGATTATAAACCGCAGTGGAATGACCATCCGTATGGCAATCGATACATTAAGAGTAATGGGTCGCGCAACACAAGGAGTGAAGTTGATCAACATAAAAGGTAACGATGCTATCGCGAGTATTGCTAAGACACCTCGAGAAGAAGATGAAGAAGAAGTAGATTTAGAAGGGGTAGACGGGCTAGCTGATGGCGGTATTGAGGGTGCGACTGATTTACCTTCTTCGGATGATTCAAATAATGAGGAAGGGCCAACGGAAACACCAACAGAAGAATAAACAAAAAGTACAAGTAAACACATCTAAGAAAATGAACTTCTACAATTTAAAAAAATCAGCAATGTTGTTTGTGTCTGTAATTGCTGCAGGTGCCAGTATTGCGCAGAAACGTGCTGTGAATTCTGCAGAATATGCTCTCGAAGGGGGCGGACCTGAAGATTTAATCATTGCACACGAGGAAATTGAAAAGGCAAGAGTCCATCCCAAAACAGCCACTTACCCAAGAATGTGGTTGATACGCGCTCGAGTTTACCACAATGTCTTCGACAAGCGCGGTAATCCAATGTTGGCTAAAATCAAATACCAAGCGGGTTTAGAATCGGCAAAGTCAATCATGAATTATTTCAATTCAAATGAAAAGAAATCAGGAACCGATGAAGACGATGCGAGATTTGCTGTAGGCAACTGCTTTGCTGCAACTTTTAACGAAACCCAATACTTTAGCGATAAATTAATGGACGCATCGGGTGAAACCAAAGCGAAATTGAACGATACCATGTTGGTTTATTTCGATTATTTGTTGAAACTCTACGAGCGACTAGACACTGCAATGATTAATGACTTGAAAGGTCAAAAAATCGACCGTCCGTATTTCGTAGAAAGAATCGCTTACTATGCATTAAATAATTCTGATGTTGTAAAAAGAATGACGACTCTTGACTACCTAATCAATAACGAATCACCAATTCCTTTCGTTGTTGAGAGTTATTCTCGCATACTTCTAGAAAAGGGTGATACACTTGGGTCAAGAGATATTATCAAGAAAGCATTGGTGAAATCTGATTACAACAACGACATTTTCAATGTATTAGTGAATTATTATCTAGCAATTGATCGTCAAGATCAGTTAATGACGGAAGTGGATCAGCAAATAAAAGCAGTTCCAAATTCTAAAAACTATTGGATAAGGGGCTATTTAAACGAAAGAGCCGGTAATTATGCAAATGCAACTGCAGATTATCAGAAAGCCCGTGAAATTGATGAATATAGCTACGATGCCAATTGGAATTTAGGTGTTGCATTAATGAAATATGAAACAAAGGATTTGCTCGAGCAAATTGCTAAGGCAAGTGATGCTACCGAAAAGGCCAAATTGGAGTCGAAAAAAATGGAGACATTCAAAACGGCTAAATCTTATTTAGAGTATGCTTCGGAAAATTCAAAATACACAAAAGATGAATTGATTAATATTTCTAATGCGATACGCACTTGTTGTTTGGAATTAGGCGACGATGTTTGCTCTGCAGAACAACGCGACAAGGTGAGGTCTCTAAATGGATTCGATTTTGGTATTGGAGATAAATTCATGTATCGGGTAGTGGGTGATGCTACGAAAATGCAAATCAGTTATCAGAACTCTAGAAATACGAATTCAACCATTTATGATCATAATGGTGACTGGGAGAAAGAATTTGAGTGTATCGATAAAACAGATATGCTCAGTTTAAGTGTAACTATCAAAGGTGATGGTGAGGCTACGCTATACATCATTGTTAATGGAATACCAGTTGACGAGAAAACCATATCAGGTAATGGCGCTCGCGCTTACTTGAGATTCTAAGTGAAACGCTTTGAAATAAAAAAGCCGTTCCTAGTAGGGACGGCTTTTTTGTTTAAATACTATTTGAAAAAGGGGCGTATGAATTGGGACGCCCCTTATATTGCAATAATTCTATTTTACATAATGTAAATTATATAACTTTCGGGTCATTCGGAAATAACCAGTTTCTCTTGCCAAATATGTCCGTGAGAATCTCGTAATTCCAAAAAGTAAACGCCGATATCTGAATTCAAATCTAATTTAAACGAAGTATTTGCTTTTATCAGGATATCATCCTTAATTATCGCACCGTTAACATTTGAGATTGTACCCCGTAAATCTGATGAATAGTTCGATTGGATTATGAAAATTCCATTTGATGGATTTGGGCCAATTTGAAAAGCATGTTTCAAATTCTCAATATTCGCACTTTGGTATTGAATTATATTCGATTTGGACCCATTACAATTTCCGTTAACCACACGCGCATAGAATTCACCGTTTTCTATCAATACATAACGCTTGCCTGTTGCAATCTTGAAATTATTTCGATACCACTCTACAGTGCCACTTCCATTGTAATTGCTAAATAAGGTGTCCCAAACACGCGTAATATTCAATGTTGTGTTGGCCGATGTATTCAAGGCGTATTCCGTAGAATTAGCAATTTTTGGATCTAAACAAGCATAATCCGCAGAAAATTCGGCTTTGTATTTATCGCCGTTAACTAATGGTGCTGTAATAAGTAGGGTGTTTTTATTCACATTACTTGTAATCTCTGCACCGTTTCTGTACCATTTCAAAGTCGCATCTTTTAGACTTTGGGTATTTTTATCAGTTAACGTTGCTGTTATTGTTAAATCTTCGTTCTCGCAATAGGACTCCGAAGATGGTAAAATTGAGACTGCATTAACGAAAGCTGGATTTACAGTAATTTGTCGACTAATGGATGATTCCATGCCCGAATTGTTCACTCTTAATTCAATCGTATAAACGCCGCTTTTATAGAACGTTATCTGTACTGTGCTTGATGAACTGTCGGTACCATTAGAAAAATTAAAGTTTGCTGGCGTTATTCTCCATGTTCTGGTATTATCTGAGTTGTAGGACGAATCGATTAATTTCATTGCTGTTTTTTCGCAAATCGATGTGTCTGAAAGGCTGAAATATGCACTTGGTTCAACTTTTGTCCATGCGTCACTCGTAAAGAAACCTCTTCCATGAGTGGCGGCCATTATCACTCCCTCTTTAGCATTAAAATCAAGCATCATCGTTTTCACCGCGCCCATTCCGTTTTGTATGGGCTTCCAAACAGGGCTGCTCGCAAATACATCTTCACACTGGAACATTCCCAATTCTGTTGCAATAATCGCTTCTTTGCGATTATAAGGGTTGGCGACAATATCCCAAACTGGCATATTGGGTAAATCACCATCTATAGCTGTCCAATTTGAGCCTCCATTTGTTGTAAGGTATACATTGTTGATGCCGTAGTTGGTCAAAGTTAAAAACAGGGTGTCCGAAGAACCCAACAAAGATTGAATAGCGCTAATATTTCCTGAATTTACAGATCCAAGCGCTGTGAATGTTGGTGTGCCTGCTTCGGGGTTATCGCTGTAAAATACCTTCCCTAAGGAAGTTCCAAGGAATAATCGTGCTTTTCCTTTACTGCGTTCAATCACATGAAATGCGGTTGCTAAGTCGTTAACTCCGGTTGCGAAATTTATGGTTTCTAAGGATCCAGTTGTACCGTAGATGCTATTTCTGTATAATGTCCCCTTCCCTTTCTGTGTAAGAAGATTGTCATTCACAAAGTCTAAACATGCCGGATTAATAAAGGACCCTGTGTTGTTGTCCTGAGCAAGATAATACAGTTGATTGTCTATATACGAATAGAAATTATTCTTTACATATGAAAATAGTAGGGCATCATCCGCATTGGGGTGGATAAAGCAATATCCGCCATCACCACCAAATAACATATATTTTTTATTAAATCCTGTATCTTGGGTATAGCTTGTTCCATTGTCTTGAGCACCACCCAACATGAAGTCGGGGCTGTTTTGTGAAATACTTCCCGCATAATACTGAGTAACCACATATCGATTGTTTCGCTCAGCAAAAGCAGAAGAGTTGTTCCATACTCATAAAAATATTTTTTTTGAATTTCTCTAGCCTCAATAAGATCAACATCAAACTTTTTTGAAATAAAAGCAGACATTTTTTTATCAACTTCAGAAAAAACTTTTG
>JALRKL010000145.1 GCA_023268875.1 Bacteroidia bacterium | reverse complement strand
AAGCCATTGAGCGGACTTAACCTTTTGAACCCCCTCTATTGATAACCAGATTAAAAAGAAAAGAAGCTAAAAACCGTTCAAAGTCTACCGTACGAGTTCAGAATATCAAGCGCCTGAAGGAGTATGTAAAAGTGGCTAGCCCTTACAAGAACGAATCAGGAATTATCCTAGAAGATAAATAAGACTTTATCTAAATAACATTATTTCGCCGCTATGCCATGCATAGCGGCTTTTGTTTTTATATCTTTGAGTGACATGAAAACAATCAAATATACCCTCTATTTAATTGGTGTTGTGGTCTTAGCCAATTGCACTTCCCCAGAAAGAACAGACAAGATCATCTTCAACAACGATATTCTCTCGGAATGTAATCTTGCCATTCAAAATGCCGTTGTTTTAGACGGCGTAACACCTCCAGTTGCTTCAAGACGTTACTTTTATTCAACGGTAGCTGCCTATGAAGCCCTACGTCCCTTTCAAACCAATTTGGTTAGTACTGTAGGTCAGTTTAATGGCTTTTCAAAAATGGCGACAATCGATACTGCACTTGGTATTTGTTTAGACCTTGCGGCTTTACGCGCCTACACCCAAACGGCTTTAGACATGGTTTACAAGGAGGATTCAATACGTGCTTTTACCGATAGAAAAATCAAATTTTATGAATCAAATCTAACCAGGATCGTCTTTGAAAACAGCCTTTCATGGGGAGATTCCGTTAGTCGATATGTTTTGGATTGGGCGAATGGCGATACGTTCGCTCAGATTAGAGGAACGGACTTGTATATGGCTAAATCCTCTAATGAATATTGGAAACCCACTCCAAAAGAATACATGCAGGCTATAGAGCCTCAATGGAAAAAAATCCGTCCAAGTTTTATTAATAACGGACATCAGTTTTTTGACAGTTTACCGGCTCCAACCCCTTACAATATGGGCAAGAATCCGAAATTCAATGAATTTATGAGAGAAATCTACGAAGCGGTTGTGCATACAGATTCACAAAAGTTATTAACCGCACGTTACTGGGATGACAATCCCAATAGCACCTTTCATTACGGACATGCTACCATTAAAGTATTAAAGGTTTCACCGGCAGGACATTGGTTATCGATGTTTTCAACCGTCGCACGCGAGCAAAAATATAATCTATTTCAATCTGCTGAAGGGATGTTGCGCATGTCTGCCGCTATATTTGATGGATTTATCGCTGTATGGGATGCAAAATACGCTTATGAATATATCCGTCCGGTTACGGTAATTCAGCGACATATTGATTCTTCGTGGTTGCCCTTGATAGAAACACCGGCATTCCCAGAGTATCCTTCCGCTCACAGTACTATCTCTTCAGCTGCGGCTACCGTGCTCACTGATATGTTTGGAGAATATGAATTTACAGACTCTGCTGAGTTTGAATTTGGATTTGGCGCAAGGCGCTACAGAAACTTTCGCGAAGCAAGTGACGAAGCATGCATGAGCCGTATTTATGGCGGAATCCATTTCCGTGAAGGGATGGAATTCGGGAAGAACTTAGGAAACGCCGTTGGGAATTACCACAACAAAAATTTAGTTACAAAAACCAAATAATAAGGTTTACGACAGTTGAGATTTCTGATGCAGAAGGTTCTGAATTTTACTTTCTGCATCGGCTTTCTTTTGCATTTCCCTTTCGATAATGTCGGGCTTTGCGTTGCTCATGAATTTTTCATTTCCTAATTTTTTCATGATACCCATTAAAAAGCCTTCCAAATGTTCGATTTCTTTATTGATCTTAGCTATTTCTTCCTCCTTATTAATTTCAATTTCAAGTTCTACCCACAATTCCATATTCTTAATGGGTATCATTACGAAATTACCCTCTCCCATTTCTCCCGATTGCCAACTAACATTCGCTAATTTCCCAATCATTTCTTGGTAATCCTGAATCTCGGTTAAAGTATTTTTCAACCAAACTTTGAATTGAATCTTAGGTGAAATCTGATGCTGAGCCCTAACGCCTCTTAACTCCGTTATTGCATTTAAAACAATATCTAGATCGCTTTTTGGCGATGGTTCAAATTTGGGATATTTAGAAACCACACAAGCAGTAGAATCCAAAGCCAATCCTTGGTGAATTTCCTCCGAAATAAAAGGCATTATTGGATGGATAGCTTTCATCAAATCATCCATAAAATATTGAGAAGCCAATAAGGCATCTTTCGATATTTTTGAGCCATAAGCCGGTTTAACGCCCTCAAGGTAAGTCGAACAGAAATCGTCCCAAAGCAATTTATAAAGATTCATCAACGCATTTGAAAGTCGAAATTCCTTGAAATGCATTTCATTCTCCTGTAGCACGGAAGCCATACGAAGTTTAAACCATGCTATGGTCTCATTTTCGTAAGGTCTAAGTTCGGACGAATCGCATTCCCAAGACTTTATCAAACGATATGCGTTCCAAATTTTATTACAGAAATTTCGTCCTTGTTCTATTTGTGATTCGTCAAACAAAATATCGTTACCAGCTGGTGCACATAATAACATTCCTAAACGAACACTATCTGCGCCATGAGAAGCAATTAAATCCAATGGGTCTGGGCTGTTTCCAAGACTTTTAGACATTTTTCTTCTAAGTTTATCACGTACAATACCCGTGTAATAAACATTTTTAAACGGCATTTCACCCCGGTATTCATATCCGGCCATAATCATTCTTGCAACCCAGAAAAACATAATTTCAGGAGCTGTAACCAAATCATTCGTTGGATAATAATATGAAACCTCTTCTTCGGATTCAAACCCATCAAATACGGAAATCGGCCATAACCAGCTGCTAAACCATGTGTCTAGAACATCATCATCTTGCTTTAAATCACTCACATCAAAGGTTTTGTGATTATCGCGAAATTTAGATACCGCTTCTTCCGCGCTTTTCGCAACAACATAGCTTCCATCTGGGGCATAAAAAGCAGGAATTCTATGTCCCCACCACAATTGTCTGGATATATTCCAATCTCTTATGTTTTCTATCCAGTGCTTGTAGGTGCTCTTCAATTTCTCAGGGAAAAATTTTATTTCATCGTTCATCACCGCATAAAGCACCTGTGGGTTTTTTTGCATGAATTCTTTCATGTTCAAGAACCATTGCGTGCTTATACGAGGCTCAACAACTGCATCCGTTCTTTCACTGCAACCAACGTTGTGAGTATAATCCTCTACCTTTATGAGTAAACCTTCCTTCTCAAGTGACTTTACCCATTCTTTTCGGGCTTCGAATCGATCCATTCCCACGAATAATTGTCCCGCTTCGGAAATACTTCCATCTTCGTTTAGGGTATCAATTACCGTTAGGTTGTGTTTTAAACCAATCTCATAATCGTGTATATCGTGAGCCGGAGTAACTTTTAATACCCCAGTACCAAATTCAATATCAATGTATTCGTCTGATATAATCGCCACTTCGCGATTAACCAATGGCACTCTTACCTTTTTGCCAACCAAATGAGCGTATCTTTCATCATTTGGGTTAACGCAAACCGCCACATCTCCGGCAATAGTTTCAGGTCTAGCAGTTGCTACTTCCAAATGTCCCGAAAAATCAACCCCCTCATATTTCACATAATACAATGAATCTTTAACCTCTTTGAAAATAACCTCCTCATCGGAAAGGGTTGTTTTTCCTTGAGGGTCCCAATTCACCATACGGGTACCTCTGTAAATTAGGCCTTTTTCAAACAAGTCAATAAATACATCTCTTACTGCATCGCTTAATTTAGACTCCATGGTAAACCTGGTTCTATCCCAATCGCAGCTAGCACCAAGTTTTTTCAATTGTTCTAAAATAATTCCACCATATTTTTCTTTCCATTCCCAGGCATGCGCTAAAAAGTCTTCTCTTGAAAGATTGGATTTTTCAATTCCTTGAGACTTTAATAGATTCACTACTTTTGCTTCAGTAGCGATACTTGCGTGATCCGTTCCGGGAACCCAACACGCATTTCTACCTTCCATTCGAGCTTTGCGAACCAATACATCTTGAATAGTGTTATTTAACATATGACCCATATGTAATACACCCGTAACATTTGGTGGAGGAATTACAACGGTGTAGGGTTCACGGTTATCGGGTATAGACTTAAAAAAACCTTCACGCAACCAATATGCATACCATTTATCTTCTATTTCCGAAGGATTGTATTTCGCAGAAATTTCCATTTGCGGCAAAATTACTCATTTTTTAGGGAAGTCAGCGGAACATATGGCGGCTTTAATTTAATAGTTAAAAGTATGTATATTGTGAGTTACATGGGTTATGAATAGACGGTTATTTATAAAAAAGACTGGGATCTCGATAGGTATGGGCAGTGTCTCAGGGATTTCCTTCGGGACTCAAACTTTTATTAATTCGATATCAAAGGAGATTCCTACAATACTTCCAAAAAAAATAAAACCAAACGATGAGGATATTTGGACTAAAATCCGTTCGTATTATCCCCAAACAACTGGAATAATAAATTTAGAAAATGGTTATTTCAGCCATCAAGCCCAACCCGTTTTAGATTATCATAGAACATTAGAAACAGAAATTAATTCAAAACATAGCTTGTTCATGCGGAAGGAACAAGATAAACGAGTCGAAGAAATTCGACAACATTTCGCTCGTTATCAAAATTGTTCGGCAGAGAATTTGGCGTTTACGCGCAATACAACTGAAAGTTTAAACACTGTTATAATGGGCTTTCCTTGGCAAAAAAATGACGAGGTAATTATTGGAGATCAGGACTATGGTTCTATGGTTGAGGCTTTTCAACAAGCCAGGAATCGATGGGGTATTAAAATAAGCGTGGCTAAGGTTCCTTATGAAAGCTTAGTTAATCTTGAGGAAATAACTATACAAAGCTATCTAAAACATATAACCCCCAATACGAAAATGGTACATCTAACCCATCCGATAAATCTGAACGGACAAGGATTACCAATTAAAAAAATCATTTTAGAAATACGAAAAATCAACCCGGAAATATGTGTGGTTATAGATGCTGCACATGCACTCTCCCATTTTCCTCATACCATTGAAGCCTTGGGTGCCGATATAGTTGGCAGTAGTTTACACAAATGGACTGGAAACCCATTAGGACTCGGGTGTTTATATATTAAAACAAGTTGGATACCTAAAATTTGGCCCTTAATGGGCGATGTAGAAAGGGATAATCATGATATACGACGGTTTGAACATCATGGAACACGTCCTATTCAGAGTATCCTCTCTTTGCAAAAAGCAATTGAGTTTAATGAATATATTGGACTTGAAAATCGATATTATCGATTATTGTATTTGAAATATATATGGCAAGGCAATCGTGCAGGATTGACAAACCTTGAAAAATTGTCTGGATTCAAATTAGATATTCCTAAGGATTTGGGAGAAGACCATACACAATCTAAAAGAGTAAATTTCTTACATCCAATGAATAGTCTTGAGCATCAAGGTGCAATAAGTACTTTTATTATAAAAGGTTACACCCCGAATGAAATTGCACGCAAATTAGAAGAACAATTTAAAATTTTCTCGGTGGCTATAAATCATCCGGTGATTAATGGTGTGAGAATAACGCCCCAATTATCTAATTCTTTTGAGGATGTATTAGCACTTAACAGGGCGATTACCATCTTGCACAATGAAAGCTCAAAGTAAGACTCCCATGAATTTTAATTATAAACATTAAAGAAATGTATTTTCATTTATCTAAAACGATAACAAAAAGAAAGCCACCTAATATGGTGGCTTTCTTTTGAAATGTTGTGTGTTTTAATATTAAAGTGATTAAACTCCTGTATCGTGATAAACCGACTCTTCTAGGAACGGGTGATTGATAGCAACCAAACCTCGCTTCTGTAGCTGGGTTAATGTCCAGAATACAAATAATCCCAAGAAAAACAAGAATACTCCGATGTCTAACAATCCGATATGCGCACCAGGACCAAAAATACCTGGCATAACCATAAACCAAACGTCAAAATAGTGCCCAACAATCATCACACATGCAATTGTAGGGAAAACCCAACTGCTTCTCTTGGCGCTTCTCATCAACAGGAATAAGAAAGGCACGGCAAAGTTTAATATGAAGTTACCCAAGAAGAATGGTTTGTAATTTTCATAACGTATTTGGTAATACATCATTTCCTCTGGAATGTGTGCATACCAAATCAATAAGTACTGGAATAACCAAATGTAGGCCCAGAAAACTGTGAAGGCAAACATGAATTTACCAAGATCGTGCTGGTGTTCTTTATTTACAAGACCTAGATGTCCTTGTGATTTCAAATAAATTACAAATACTGCGATAAAGGCAATGCTACTAACCCAATGTGTTGCAAAATTGTAAACTCCAAAAATGGTAGAATACCAATGAGCATCAACACTCATCATGAATAACCATGCGAGAATAGAAATCAAGAATCCAAATGTTACCAAGAAAGCCGCACTGAAACGAATTGACTTCTTAAAAAAGGAAACTTCTCCTTTTGGTGCATTATCCTCTTGCAATGACAAACTACGCAATTTATTTCCTAGGAAGTACCACCAAATGATAAGAACCGTAGGGAATATGAATAGCATCTTTGTATTTAAGAATCCTGATTTACCGTCTAATACTTTATCGTAGCCAGCATCGCCAGGTTTCAAGCCTAAATGCTCATAATGCGCCCAGTGGTATATGTTGTCTTTACCAAAAATTAGGGCGATAAGTACGAATACGAAAGCAATAGGAATAAAAGTAAGCATTGCTTCAGGTACGCGTTTAATAGTAACCGACCAACCTGCGTTAGCGGCATATTGAATTGCATACCAAAACAAAGCGCAAAGCGAAATCATAGTAAAGTAATATCCTGCTACCAGAAGGTTGGACCATATTTTAGTAGTCCAAGGTTTGTCTTGAGCGTGGTATTCAATACGAGGACCAAAAGCTTCTGTTTCAACATTAGAATGCTCCTCGTGTTCAGCAGTTCCTGCAACCGCATGATCGTGGTGTTCCGCATTTGCCTCTTCTCCATGTTCGGAATGTGCGGCCTCAGAATGCTCGTGAGTTTCATGATTGTCCGTCGCAACTTGTTCGTTGTGACCCGCATGAGTATCGTGTGCCGCTCCTGATTTATCGATAGTAGCGATTCCAATACCTGAAAGAACCAATCCCAAGATCATCATAATCATGGTAAAACTCTTCGCTTTGGAAGGCATCGAAAACGTTTCTTGTTTAATTTCAATGTGATGTCCGTGTCCCATAATATATTCTCTTAGTAATTAGTTTGACATGTTGTTTGAAGCAACTGCCGCGCTATCTGTAGTAGGAACACTAACTGAAGCTGCACCGCTCAAAAGTTTAACATATTTTACCACTCTCCAACGATCGGTAGGTTCAAGAACTGATGCATGGCTACCCATGTTGTTTTTACCGTAGGTAAGCGTATGGTATATCTTTCCTTCTTCAAGGTTTTTGATATAATCGTCGGTATATCCTTTCCAAGCAGGTTTTAAAGTTGAAACACGCTGGAATACCTTACCATCATTTTTACCTTCTACTCCGTGACAAGCAGCGCAATAGATATTATATAAATATTTTCCTCGGGTATCAATTTGATCGATTCCATTTGGTGCAACAATTTGGGTTGCTGATGCTTCATATCCTTCACCAGAATTAGCTAAAGGATAAATGTGTCCTGACTTTCCTAGGGCAATTGAACCAGCCACAGGCTCTCTCATACTCATACCATAAGGATTCAATGAAAATGAATCGGCTTGATTATATGGTTCGTATCCCTTAGAATAATACATGTCTGGGGCATATTCCCATCCGGGGTCGTTTCCGCGACTTACGCAACCAGAGGAAGCGATAAGCACGGCAAGGGATGCCCATACGATATTAAGTTTATTCGTCATTGCTTTAATTAAATTACGGTTTGAACACCATGGTGGAACTCACGGGTTTCTACAGCACCCTTTTCTTTCATCAACTCAATCAAACCTTTTTCATCCATTCCTTCGCAAGTTTCGATGGTCATGATCATACGATCATCTGTTTGACGGTCATCGAGTAGGTCATTTTTAATGCCATGCAACATACGGTTTCTCAAAAAGAAAAATACTCCCATTCCGAATGCTGTGCACAAAATAGTACCTTCAAACATTACCGGAATCCATGAAGGAGAAAAACGAACGGGTTTGTTACCTACGTTTACGGGCCAATCTTTAACATACATGTACCAAATCATGGTAAACATTAATGATAGTCCTGTTAAACCGCAGAAAAAGGCAATGCGTGCCAAACGGCTTCGCTTAACCCCTATTATACGATCTAAACCGTGAACAGGATAGGGTGTAAAAACATCGTGAATATGTACCCCTTTATCTACAACGGCTTGTGTGGCTGACAAGAGAGCATCTTCGTCTTCCCACACTCCGATGAGCATTTTATTTCTATTTCTTAAACTAAGATTTTTATCTACTAATCCCATAATCTTAAATATTACTCGCGATTGCGAAGGATGGTTTTAACTTCAGACATATTAATTACCGGCAAGAACTTGGCAAATAAGAAGAAGCACGTAAAGAAGATACCAAAAGTACCTAAGAACAATCCAACTTCTGTTAACGAACCAGAGTACATTACCCAGCTACTTGGCAAATAATCACGGTGAAGTGAAGTAACAATGATTACAAAACGCTCGAACCACATACCTACGTTCACTACAATACTCATGATAAAGATAAACCAAGGAGTGGTACGTGCCCATTTGAACCAGAATACCTGAGGCGCTATAAGGTTACAACTCATCATACTCCAGTATGCCCACCAATAAGGACCTGTAGCACGATTTATAAAAGCGTATTGCTCGTATTCTACAACAGAATACCACGCAATGAAGAATTCAGTTAAGTAAGCGATACCTACAAGCGTACCAGTTACCATGATGATTTTTGTCATCGCTTCTAAGTGACCGATAGTTATGTAGTTTTCGTAATTCATCACCTTACGAGCCACAACCAACAAGGTTGCCACCATACCGAAACCTGAGAAAATCGCACCGGCAACGAAATAAGGAGGGAAAATTGTTGTGTGCCAACCGGGAATAACCGATGTAGCAAAGTCAGCAGATACAATCGTGTGAACCGAAAGTACCAAAGGCGTACTAATACCTGCTAAAATTAACGATACCAATTCATAACGCGCCCATGATCTGGTACTACCTGTCCAACCCATAGAGAAGAAATTATACCAGAACTTGGCAGTTTTCGTTTTCACTTTATCTCTAATGGTTGCGATATCAGGAATCATACCTATATACCAGAACAACAAGGAAACGCTAAAATATGTGGAAATCGCAAATACGTCCCATAGCAAAGGAGAGTTAAAATTAACCCAAAGGCTACCAAAAGCATTCGGTAATGGTAAAGCCCAGTAACCTACCCAAACACGTCCCATGTGAAACACAGGAAACATTGCCGCACAGACTACTGCAAAGATGGTCATAGCCTCAGCAGAACGGTTAATACTCATACGCCATTTCTGACGGAAAAGCAACAATACCGCAGATATAAGGGTACCCGCGTGACCAATACCAACCCAGAATACGAAATTGGTGATATCCCAACCCCACATTACCGATTTATTGATATTCCATACACCAATTCCCGTCCAAACTGTCCAAAATAAGCTTACTCCAAAAATGCCTAAAAAGATTAACGACAGGGTAAATCCAATTTTCCATGCAGTGGAAGGCTGGTTCAAAATAGGACGAGAAATGTCTCTGGTAACGTCGGCGGCTGTTTTATCGCCTGTTACCAATCTTTCTCTAATTATTGAATCGTGTATCATTCCTTGTGGGGTTAAATAGTTTCAGTATTACGAATTTTAGTCATGTATTTAACAGAAGATTGAACGTTCAATTCATCTAATACGCTGAATGCGCGCTCATTTCTGTGTAATTTGCTGATTTCGCTGTCTGGGTTATGCAAATCGCCGAAAACAATTGCATTCGATGGACAAGCACGTTGACAAGCCGTTTCAACCTGCACGTTTTTCATATTTCCTCCCTCGCGCTTAACTTTTAACTTGGCTTCTTGTATACGCTGAACACAGAAAGAACATTTCTCCATAACACCACGTGTACGAACAGTTACATCAGGATTGATTACCATCTTACCCAACGGATTGTTAAAGTGGAAATCAAACTTATCGTTATCATTATAACGGAACCAGTTGAAGCGACGCACCTTGTAAGGACAATTGTTTCCACAATATTTGGTTCCAATACAACGATTGTATGTCATCTGATTTAAACCTTCTGATGAATGTGAAGTGGCTAACACCGGACAAACGGTCTCACAAGGTGCTTGAGCACAATGTTGACACATCATCGGTTGGTGTATTACACTTACATTTTCCCAGTGCTTATAATCTCCCTTATCTGATGCATCCGCATCGGCGATATCGTTTTCACGAGTCATTGACTCCTTTTCTCCAACAAATGAATAGTAACGATCGATACGAATCCAGTGCATTTCACGACGGAGACGAATCTCATCGCGACCTACAACAGGAACATTGTTTTCAATTGAACAACTTACAATACAAGATCCACAACCTGTACAAGCATTCAAGTCAATAGCCATTCCCCATAAATGATTTGGTGAACCATCTTTGCGATACTCGGCTTTTTCCCAAATAGTATAAATGTGTGGCGCT
>JALRKL010000108.1 GCA_023268875.1 Bacteroidia bacterium | reverse complement strand
GAGATGTGAGTAATGTAGGTCATTATGGGAATGGGGACTATGAAGTTCGTATAACCAAAGAATCTGATTTAGACTACCTTATGGTACTTATCAAACAATCGTACAAGTTGAAAGGTTAAGATATCCAAATCCTCCTACTAGCCTTTTGGTAAATCGCAAAACTCTCGGTCCATACTCTTTTTGATTTCCGATTGACTTAGGGCATAGTTATACATTCTAAATTCGTCAATACTCCCTTGAAATAAATTTATGTTATCGATGCGCATACCCAATTGAAGCGGGGTAGATGATATGGTGTTAGTGGCAATTTTTAAATTTCCAGCGACATCCAAAACTCCGTCTACATATAACCGATAATCGAGGGTGTCTTTTGGGTCGTATGTAACGGCCACATGGTGCCAATCGCCGTCGTTAATGGCGATTGTCCCTGAGAGCCCATTCCCGCCAACTTCAATGCGGATGGCATCATTGAAAAGCACACAAAATGTAAATCTGTTTGTATTACTCATGTTGCCATAATTGGCAATTACTCCTTGTTTTCCTCCATTATTAGGATCGTAATTGCCCGTGGTTTGAATCCATGCTTCCATACTTCGTGCATTGGAGTCAAGTATGCCATAATAACTGGAACTTACATAATCGTCGATTCCATCAAAATCAAGGGAAACATCGGTTGATTGTCCTTTAAGCGTCAAAAAATTGACACAACTTAAAAGTATCAGGAGATATAGTTTTAGGTTAACGAGTCGTTTCATTAGTATTCCGAAAAATTTTTAGACTTACAGTCAAAATAGTGTATGATTTCTTTCAAAATCAGCATATTTCACTCAATTTAAGTCAAACATAAGGCTTTGGTGGTAAAAAACACATCTTTACGCATGCCTAAAGGTGCAAGAATCATTTTGGTAATAGACTTCGAGTTTGGTGTGGCGGAATATAATAACTCCCGATAGTGAAGTGTAATTTTTTTGGCTAAAAAATTTCTACGAACAAATTTTGACTATTATTTGTTTTTCTTGTAGACAATTTATGTAATGCTTGCTTTCAATACCCATAAAAATCACTTCGATTTTCTCTTTTTGGGAATGGGTGCGGCTAATTCTCTTGTGCTGATAAAATTGTTTGAAGCCGGGTTATTAAGTGGAAAAACGCTGGCTTATATTGATCCGAAACCGCATCTGGAAGGAACCTATTCGAATGATAAAACCTTTTGCTTTTGGGCTACCGAATCCGAATTAGAATTCATGGGAATCGGACATTTGGTATCGGCTTCGTGGTGTAAATTAGAGGTCAGTGGGAATAAAAAGCGGATATCACCCTACCAATATTATCATATCAGGAGCGAAGATTTGTTTCGTTTTACGGGGGAAGTAATAGAACGGCTTAATGTAGTTCGTATTTCAGACTCGGTTAAAAGTATGGATACATCGTCCTATCCGCATACTGTGGAATGTAGCGGGGGAGAAACGCTTTGGGCAAAAGAGGTTTTTGATTCCCGACCCCCTGAATTTGAGAAACTCAAAGCCCATCAAACGCATTTAAATCAATCGTTTTACGGATGGGTGGTTGAAACGGAAGGGGATATTTTTGAGCAGGAAGTTTTTACCATGATGGATTTTAATGTTCCGCAGTTGAATTCCACTCAATTTATGTATGTATTGCCATTTAACGGGAATACGGCTTTAATAGAATTGACGCGATTTGGAGTTGAAGTCCTAAAAAAAGAGGATGCTAATCCTATCTTGGAAGATTATATCAAGGGCAAATTTGGAGCGGTTAAGATCATCCACCAAGAACAAGGCGTCATCCCTATGAGTACGGCTACACTGCCACAATCTTATCTTGGAAGGCACGTTTTACGAACAGGTGGACGTGCGGGAAGAATTAAGCCGAGCACGGGTTATGCATTCAAGGAAATGGTTTTTGATGCCGCTAGAATTGCTCAAAATGGGAGCAAAAATTGTTTTTGGGGTTTTCACCGTAAAAAGGGGCATCAAGAAGGTCGGTTTGCTTTTTATGACCGTTTGTTGTTGAAGGTTTTAGAAAAGTACCCAAGTGATGGGGCCAAAATTTTTACCCAACTTTTTGATCGAATTGAAGCACCCAGTATTTTGCAATTTTTAGAGGAAAAAACACGCTTCAATCAAGAAATACCCATCCTTATGAGTTTGCCAAAGCGGCCTTTTATAAAAGCGGCGATCGTCGATATAAAAAGTAGATTATTGGAAGGATCAAAACGCAATATTGCGGTGTTCATGTCGATTTTGATCGGAGTTCTATATTTCTTCGGACAAGAAATAGCCGCACAAGGGTTATTGGTGGTTGGACTAATACTAGTTGGAATTCCACATGGTGCGTTAGACCATGTGTTGGAATCAAGAGGTAAAAAACCTGATTTTTCTTTTTCATTTTTCGCAAAATATCTGGGCTTAATGGCTTTGATGTTGGGCATATGGCAGCTATTTGCACCCTTAGGCCTGCTATTATTTTTACTTTTTTCGGCGTGGCATTTCGGTGAAAGTGATTTTAAAGAAATAGGATTGAAAGCATCCATGAGTTCATTCTTGTGGGGTATTGGGTTACTCGCCGCCATTCTATTTACCCATTTAGAAGAGCTAAATATATTTCTTCCACATTTTAAATTGAATGCGTTTTATATACCCAATGCATTTTTCGGACTAAATCCAATAGAATTAGGACTTATGTTATTGGGTTTGATTATTTGGGTATTCTCTTACGCCAACCCGGTATACGCGGGATTGCGAAAGGTGTTGTATATTCTTGTTATTGGTTGTTTTTTACCGCTACTTGTTGCCTTTGGTTTGTATTTTATAGGACACCACAGTGTGAACGGTTGGGGACATTTACGCAAAGGATTGGCTTATACAAACACCGATTTATGGAAAACGGCATGGCCTTTTTCGCTAGGGGCGTTTGCGTTGATAGGTGGATTTTTATGGATGTCGGATTCCGGCGTGACGGCTTACTGGGCCCAATTTTTTGTGTTCCTATCGTGTGTGAGCTTCCCCCATGTATGGGAAATGCGGAAGTTTTACAACGCAATTTAATGAAGTATTAACTCCCGTTTTTATGTCGGGAGTCATTTCCGGCATTATTTCCTGTGCGGTAAATGCCAATTTATTCGATCACCAACGTTTCGGTTTGGGCGTGTTTACCTGTAATCACCACCTTATATAGCCCAGATTGCAATGGGAGTTTCAGCGAAGTTGTTTCGGTGATTGTGGTTGCAAATTGAAGCTGTGCGTGTAGGTTGTAAATGCGAATTTCTACTGATTTTTGGTCGCTAGGCAATTGGAATGTACAGCTTCCGTTGCTGGGATTGGGGTATAATTGGATAGGGCTTTTTTGTGCTTGGGAGGCATTAAGTCTTACATTATCTAATAATAAAGGATAAAAGAATGTAGCAATTTCATCAACGGCGTTTTTGAAGTCGCTACTATTATTTCCTAAGCCGGGCCAACCGTGTCCTCCCGTTTCAAGAACCATTGTGTCAAAATAGATGTTAAGACTGTCTAATCTTGGGTAGATTTTTCCAGTTCCACACAAGGTTACCACACGTGGGTCGTTTAACCCCGGCGCACACTCATAGGAAACGGTTCCATCATCTTTGGCGTGTGCTAAATAAGCAGGTACATCTCCATAGTTCACGTAATTGGTCTGAAACAGAGCCCCAGCTAAACTAAATATTCCTTTGATTTTATGTCCATAACCATCGTTTCCTGCATCGCCTTCGAAGGTTTTAATTCCACTTTTCATTATTGAAATTAATTCTTGATCTAATTCGCTTGTATCCGTGACCCAAGCGGTGTGAAGTGCAGCAACAGCACCGGCGGAATACCCCCCTACAAAAACAGCGGTACTATCGATTTTGTATAGGTTACTTGTGGCTGCATCCTTAGTAAAATAACGAATTGCTGATTTGACGTCGGCCATGGTTTTAAGCACGGCGTCGAGTTGAATAGAACGATTGGCAAGGAAAAGTAAAGGGTTAGCCAATCGATAATTTACCGATACAGCGACATATCCTTTTTGGGCAAAATTGGTGCAGAAGTCTACACAATCGGGAGTTGCTTTATCTCCAGCATAGAAGGCACCACCGTGGATGTATATAATGAGCGGTCGTTTGGCATTGGTGTCGACCTTAGGTTGGTATATATCCATGGTGTGGAAGGCATCGGTATATACATCGGAATAATTTTCTGTTGAAGTAGTTATTTCGTTATAAATAGGGTCAAGATAAGGCGTATTTTGAGCTTGGGAAACAATAAAGTACAAGCAAAATACTAATAAACTTAAGAAATACTTTGGATTTAAATTCATATATCGAAATAAGCGAATATATTTAGTTAGTAAAATTTTTTTGTATAGTGTTTTACTAAAAATATTTGGTAAAATATTATACAAGTAGTTTATTATTGATAATAATGAATTAGTTCTTCAAGGAATTTCAGTAAAATCTTATTGGGGGTTATTCATTGAAGTTTATAACTTTGACACATTGACTATGAAAAAAAAGAAACTAGCCCTACATTGGAAGATTATCATTGGTTTGTTGCTAGGTGTTATTTGGAGTATGATTTCGGCTTCTGCTGGACTTTCGAATTTCACGGCACAATGGATAAATCCTTTTGGAGTAATTTTCATACGCCTATTAAAATTGATAGCCATTCCCTTGGTGCTTTTTTCCATTATTACGGGTGTGGCCAGTTTGAGCGATGCTCGCAAATTAGGGCGAATGGGGGGGCGTACAATAGGATTGTATTTGGCCACAACAGCAATTGCTGTTGCGGTAGGTTTGCTTTTGGCCAATATTATTAATCCGGGAAAAAAATTAACAGATAACGATCGGGCATATAACCGCGTAAAATTTGAGCTATGGGCCAAAAATAATAACGTGGTAATTCGCGATGGCTTGTGCGAGTCGTGCAAACCTGAAAACGCTGCGTTTTTGGAACGCGCTAAGCTCGAAAATGGAGAGAATTCTGAAACGGTTAAAGCGAAGATTGAGGCTGCTCAGAAATTGAAAGAAGGTGGACCACTTCAGATATTGGTGGACTTTATTCCTGAAAATATTATTGGGGCCATGGGGAATATGGGTCAGATGCTTCAGGTTATATTCTTTGCTTTATTGTTTGGCTTGGCTTTGATTTCCTTGAAGCCAGATGTAGCACAACCGGCTATTGCCTTTTGTTCCTCTGCGAATGAGGCCTTTCTTAAAATGGTTGAAATGGTAATGCAATGGGCTCCGTTTTTCATCTTTGCCTTAACAGCGGGCGTTTTTTCGCAAATGGCCGGCGACGATTTGAATGCCTTGATTGAGTTGTTCATGGGCTTAGGCGTTTATATGATTACGGTAGTTTTGGGCTTGATGGTGGTATTGTTTGGCGTATATCCACTCATGTTAAGGCAAATTCTAAAAAAGAAATTCGGGTATAAAAAATTCTTCCAAGACTTAAGTCCCGCACAGTTTTTGGCTTTTTCAAGCAGTTCAAGTGCCGCGACTTTACCGGTAACCTTGGAGTGTGTTACAGAAAATATGAAGGTTAGTAGATCAACGGCAGACTTTGTATTGCCGATTGGGGCTACTATGAATATGAATGGAACCAGCTTGTATCAAGCTGTTGCCACTGTTTTCTTGGCCCAAATGCACGGTATTGACCTGAACGCCTCACAATATATCATGATTACGTTAACGGCTACCCTTGCATCCGTAGGTTCTGCTGCGGTTCCGAGTGCTGGTCTTGTTATGTTGGTTATGGTTTTGAGTGCTATTGGATTAAATCCGGCATGGATTGCCATATTGTTCCCGGTAGATCGCATATTAGATATGAGTCGCACGGTTATCAACGTAAGTGGAGATGCGGCTGTGGCGGCGGCTATCGATCACTGGGAAAGTGTAAATCGAGATTAACATATTTTTTAATCACTCTTTTGAATATTGCATTTTGTTAGATTTTATTGATTAAGCTCGTTCAACTACTTCTCCAAAATGAAAAAGAGATTGCCTTCATTTGGACGGGAACAAATTTCTCCTGGGTTGTTTACATATCCAATTTGTGCAACTCGAATGATTTTAAATCCGGTTTTTTCAACGAGTTCTATTAATCGTTCCCTCTTGAAATAATGAAGAAAAGCGATTTCCGTGCCGCCGGCTTTCTTATAAAATATGTCGCCCTCCTCATAATTCATATGATTTAATTCCAAATCGAAATAGGTTTTTCTGGCTGAATTCCCCCATTCGTGAGGATTATCGATATTAAAGACATCGAAATAAAATCGTCCGCCTTTTTTAAGTTGATTGAAAATACGCTCTAAGGTCAGTACACGTAAATTATGAGAACTTATATGTCCAAAAGCGTATAAAAAGTAAACGGCGTCAAAATGATCCTCGGGTACACGGGCGTCGAGATAATGCGAATTAATGCCTTGTAACCCGCGCTTTTGCGCTTCAGCAATCATATTATTACTCATGTCAACTATAACGGGCTGATATTCTTGATTACACAAGGATCTAATTTCTTCGCTTCTACGTCCCGTTCCTCCTGCAATATCTAAAACCCGCAGGGGCTTTAAAATTGAAAAATCTTCCGCAATCAAACTATTAATAGCTTTATTATACGCTTGTCTGCTAGCGTGTTCGGTATCAAATTGATCGTATTTTTGGGCTTGTTCGTTGTAATACCCTTCCAGCAGTTTATTTATCTGGGCTTCATCGGGTTTGGGAACCAGTGGATATACGAAATGACTTTTCCCTTTTTGTTCTTTTGGGGAAATTGTTTCAAAGGCATTTTCCTTGATGGCATGAAAATGCGCTAGGGGTTCATTGAAACTTGCATTGAGGGCTTTTTCATTAAGTATTCCAATTTTTTTATTTTCTAAATCGTACAATTCCAAACCGTCTAAATTAGCCAATGCCGGAACATACAAGTGAAGCGTAATTAATGGCTCCGTGGAAGAGGCGTTTCGAATCTTATGAATGGTACCGTCGGGTTCGTTCATTATTCCGCTTTTTGTGCATAATATGCGGCGTTTTTCGGCCATAAAACCCTCTGAAAGTCGGTATTCGATGTTTTCGCCCGAGCCGTCTAGCACAACCACATAGCCATAAAATCCGGAGTGAAAATGCACGGCCGATTCGGCAAGGGGTGGCCAGTATAAGACGGCAATTTCTAATGGCTCAAGCGTATAAATTTTTCGGTAATAATCGCTCGCATCGGACTTTTCATATTCTTCTGGATTCGTTGAAAATTGAATTTGATTGACATTAATGTTTCGGGTTAATTCTCCTAATTTTCTATAAGTCAGTTCTTCGGACGTAAAAGATGAAAATAACGATATAATGGAATCCATAATGCATTCGAAATTATGATTTTTTTATTGGACATCCCCTTTTTAAGGCCTTAATCACCCAAATAATATCCCTTACTTTGTAACGATGCGGAAATCGTTTTTTCTCTTGGGAATTATACTTTTGGGGATATGTGAAGCTCAAGCTCAGACGTTCTCTATTTTCCCCCGAGAAAGAAAAGAAGCCTCTTGGGATTTTGTTTTGCCCGCAAATAGGATGTCCGCATTAAATAACTATAATAGATTAGAGCGGGTTGTGGTATTAGATGAATTCATGGATGATTCATTGGCTATCGAAATGAGAGATACCCTAATAACGGGCGCTGCTGGTTCAGATGTTTCAGATTTCGAAGAAAATGAAGCTTTATTTGGACCTAGATTGTACAGTTTTGGAGCTTTGAATGGCAGTTTATATGAGCGGATTCAAGGAGGTAATAATGCCCACTTGTGGGCCCTAAATTGGGCCAGTGATTCGGCTTTCTTAGATAGCGGCGAACTGATACCATTGTTGCTTGTCGATTTTTTTGGTGAGGATACTCTCAGGAATATTCTGTGGTGTGCTTCGGAATTGGATAGTGAGACTTTAAATTTTGAGTGGATCTATGAGGCCGTTCGCGATTCGTGTTGGCGCAATATAGCTTGGGAAGAACGTTGGCAACGAGGAGATACCTTTGCTTATTTTGTTATGGAAGATTATTTGCTTCCCTTGCCCTGCAACCATGAATCAATTTACTTGTATTATGGCGGTTCTAAAGATATTACCTTGACCATAGATTATGATTTTGCAGGTGGTTTAACGCTCGATGAATGTTTGCCGTTTATTGAGGAGCACGTGGAACATTTGCGCGCATTCCATCAAGAGGATTGCCTCACTGAAACTCCCCAACTTACGATAGAGGTTGCCGTTCGCAATGCGGTAATTGTTGAAATAAGAGAATTTATGCGGAAGATTTCGGATCTTGGTATTCGAATTGAGTTGGTTTTTCCATGGGAACGGTAATGTGAGCCGTTTCAAAAATAATATCTTTGCCCTGTGCTCTTTAATTCATTAGAATTTTGGATTTTTCTACCGGTGGTTTGGTTGGTCTATTTCGCCTTACCTCAAAAAGTCCGGTGGGTTTTCTTATTGATTTCGAGCTATTTCTTTTACGGTTTTTGGCAAATGGAGTTTGCCGCGTTAATGTTATTTACAAGCGTGGTAGATTGGTATTGTGCCAAACGATTATTTGCCTCTAACACTTTCTTTTGGCGGCAATTTTGGATGTGGTTGGCCATATCGAGCGATTTGGCCGTATTATTTGCCTTTAAATACTTTGATTTTGCTCTGGGGAAATCGCCCTTGGCGCAAACCTTATATCATATGCCGGCTTTCGCTTGGGTGATCGAACTTGGAAAGTATGTGATACCAGCGGGTATATCCTTTTATACATTTCAAAGCATCAGTTACGTCGTT
>JALRKL010000142.1 GCA_023268875.1 Bacteroidia bacterium | reverse complement strand
TTGATGATTTTGGCGCCATTATCTACCGCATAACGAATGCCGTTGGCTACGTCTTTATCGCGCTCGTCGCCATCGGGAACTACTCTTACCACCATTATTTTGGCATGGTCGGCTACCCCGTCTAATCCGATGTTATTGCCGCGTTTTGCAGCAATAATTCCGGCCACATGCGATCCGTGACCTGCATCGGGACCCACAACATTATTGTTGCCATAATACCGCTCCGAACTATTTTCGTAATTATCGCCTACTATTTTACGTGAATCGTAATCGGGATTATTCTGAATATTTGCCTTTACGTCAAAATAATTATACTGCTCTTCTAACTCTTTATACATATCAGAAAAGGTAATGCCGTCTTTGCGCATGCCTTTAGCCAAACGCTTGGCCAAACCTTCCATCATTGGGTCCTCCGATTGCAAGGCTTCTAATTCATCGGCGCTTGGGTTTTCTTTGCCAGTAGCTTCACGCATTTGCTGCAAAATACCCATTACCATTTCCATCTGTGTAAGCATGGCTTTTGAGGATTCTTGCGCCTTCATAACCTCGGCCTTAAGCTTAAGATAATTTTGATATTCCGGTGTCGAAGCATCAAATTTTGCACCCGGTGCCTCATAAAAGGACATCATACGCTTTAAAACACGGGCTTTTTCAAGGTTATCAGCAGAAACCATTTTCCCATCCGCGCCACCAATGAAATTCCAACCGTGCACATCGTCTATGTAACCGTTATGATCGTCATCGAGACCATTACCAGGAATTTCTTTTGAATTCGTCCACAATACGTCTTTTAAATCTTCGTGATTCACATCCGTTCCACCATCAATTACCGCAACAACAATGTCTGTAGCTGGTCGTTTAATGTAGTCTGATTCATAAGCCTTGTCCAAAGAAATACCCATGTTTTTCTTCTTAGGGGCGCTGTGATACCAGTGGATACCGGGTTTCTTTTGGGCACTCAACGAAAGGGTTAAGGCCGCCGATGCTAGTAATAATATACGTTTCATTGTTTTATTTCTTTTTTCCAAATACCATTATACTCACTGCTTTAAAAGGCCAACGAGTGGTATGATTTCCAAATATATATTTTCTTAAAATCCGTTGTAAAGGTCGCCATTTAACCACGTCCATAGGCGCCGTTACATAATGCATTTCCATTACCTCTAAACCAGATTCTTCGAGAAGTTTAACGATTCTCCGCTTTGTATAAATACGCGCCAAAGCCCATTTTTCATGTATAGGCCTCGGTAGCCACGAAAAAAACGGCACACGATTCCAAGGCAACAAGGGCAAAGACGCCCCGTGCGTTTCGAAAATCCACCATTTATTCGGCACGCTAATCGCAAATAAGCCTCCTTCACGCAACGAAGCGGAGTAATTTAGAACCGCCTCTTCGCTTGGCAAATGTTCGATTACCTCAAAACTAATCAATCTATCTACCGATGGCACAGCAGTCCATGGCGGCAGCGGATGAGGCCGACATCGTCTTACTGATACTAGACGCTCGCGCCGGCTTGACTGGTGTCGACCAAGAGTTGGTCAGTCTGCTGCGGCGTCAAAGTATTCCGTTTCATGTTGTGGTCAATAAAATCGATGGCATGAATAGTGATACCTCCATGGGCGACTTTTAC
>JALRKL010000134.1 GCA_023268875.1 Bacteroidia bacterium | reverse complement strand
ATGATTTTGGGTTTGTTGTGTTCGTTTGGGTGGTCGTTCTAGCCCACCCCTGGCGCAAAAGGAGTCAAGAGTGCTGATGGTGTTAAAACCAGATACATTAATAATAACTATGAGATAATTTACGACAATGAAAACAATTATTATCGCGTCAAAGATTTTAATTGAAATCAGTATTTGGACGTTAGCGGCAAGGTTCCCTCATTGGATTTACAAACAATAACTCATCTAATAAATTGTGATGAATAATCGTAAAATCAGAATTTTCATAATAGAAAAAAATCCGTATCATCATCAATCCGATGGATGGAATGAAAAATTAAAAAAAGAAGATATAATATACTTAACTGAAAATGATTACTATTTATTGAAAAATCGATGTAATTTATGGGAGTCATTAAATGAAGTTTTATCTGAAGAAAGTGGCTACATGAATGGTCCAACTATTTGGGAAGATACTTGGATAAATGATCAGAGTGAGCTATTCGGAATTAAGGAAAAGATCGAAATTATAATGGAAATTTTGGATTCAAATTCGACAGATTATAAAATACTTAGCGAAATTTTACACCTAGTGAATAGAGCAATTGAAAATAAGTACTGGTTGGTATTTGACCTCTAAGACGCAGAACACCATCGGCATTTATCTTCGGTCGTTACGCACCATTGTTAGTTAAGGCCGCTCACTCGGGTTGATTGACAATGATTTGTACCCATTTGGAAAGACCAGCCAAGGGAAATTTCAGATACCATCCTCGGTCAATGTGAAACGTGCTCAAAAGAAGTTATCATCGTGGCCGCTCTTTAGAGCATAAAAAACCCGATCACTGCCGGGCTACGTATTACTTATCTTTTCCCATTCCCCTAAGACGATAATCCCATTCTTTAGTATCAGAATAATATATCATCGATTCTCCAAGGTTTGTGCCGAAGTAGACCATATAGTTTACACTATCCCATTTCACGTAGTACAAAGGACCTTCCATCGTTTCTTTTATCCCCAAAGATTCTAAGTTATTTGGCAAGTGTCCGTTTTCAACTTTGTGCTTTTCTATTTTAACAACCAACTCATCCCCTTCTTTCATCAGTTTCTTTTCAGCACTATCGCATCCAATCACCACAATTGAAAAAAGTAAAACCAACACTTTTAGAACAACTAATCTCATAATCCTATTCCGAAAGAACTCAAATGTTATAATTATGCATTTAGAAGACTTTTTTTCAATAAATCAAATTCTACCAAGCTAATATCACTCCTATTAATACGGCCAATGATTTCATCGTTTAGTTCTGACAATAATATGAAGTTGTCAATGGAAATTTTTATTTTAATATTCTCACTCAAAATAGATCTATTTAATTCATTCTTATTTGCGTAGGTGAAATGTAAAATGTCTGCATCTATTTTAATGGATTTTATCCTTTTTTTATTGTTAATTCTATTCATGATATATCGAATCAAAAAGCCGATACTTGCCAACATTGTAGAAAAGGAATGTTTGTCATCACCTTTATACAGGAAAAAAATCAATATAAGAATTCCTACAAGAGACCATTGTAAAATGTCTGTTAATGACATTCGACGGTTTATACCTTTTTTTAAATTAATTACCATCTATTTTACTCTGAAAAAATTGAGGCTTGTAACGTCTTGTTGAGGTAATGAAAGGAATCTAATTGGAAGAGTGGGGGAATTGGCTGTATTAGAGGTGAAAAAAGTACCCACATCGGGTAGCGTAAGTGCTTCATTTTCAGCGCTCCTCCTGCTGGACTTGAACCAGCGACCCTCTGATTAACAGTCAAAATCATGGATTTGCGAATAAAAGCATTGAGATTTTCTATTCCTAAGTTATTGAATTCCAAGATACACAGAAGCACCTCGTGGAATCTCCCGAGATTCCAAAAGGCCGTTCGGAATTTACTGGTCATGAAGGTAAGGGTGTAGGAAAAGCGGAATCTCCCAGGTTGATAGGTTTAAAAAGCGCCGGGTTTTTTTATACCCCTTCCTATCTTTAGAAAATGACCTGGGCCCTCTTTTTTCAGATCCTTCCATGGGCCCTACCGGTGTTGGCGTTGGGTTGGATGGCTACTTTGAAGCCCACAAGCCGATTCGCCCAGAAATATGGCATCAATCTGAGGGCCGTCTATTGTCCAAACTGTGGGAAGAGGCAATCGCGCGTTCGTGTACCCAAGGACTATGAAGAGGCTATGTTCGGGGGATCGACTTGCCCGTCATGTGGAACCCGTATGAATAAATACGGGCAGAAAAAAGACGGCAAGGGGTAAAACGAGGCCGGGAATCCCTTCGTAACATTGTGCTATGCCCCGTATGCTTCACGCTATCTCCGGTCCGCGCAACATTAGCACGGCATTGCTGTATGCGTTTGCACAGCGTCCAGGCTGCCGGGTGGTGGATGAGCCTTTTTATGGCCCCTTCTTGGAGCGCACCGGATTGGACCATCCGGGCCGAAGGGAGATCCTAGCAGCGGTTCCCCGGACACCGGGAGATGCGGCCGAGGCGATGCACAGGCTCTTTGCGGCGCATCCGGGAGAAATTTACCTGAAAAACATGGCGCACCACATGGTAGACATGCCTTGGGACTGGGCGTCGGAGGCGGCGCATGTTTTTTGGATTCGGCACCCGAGGAAGGTGATTCGGTCCTTTGCCAAAGTGTGGCCACAGGTGA
>JALRKL010000150.1 GCA_023268875.1 Bacteroidia bacterium | reverse complement strand
AGTTGCTAAAGCCTACGGTAACGAAATTACCTTGGTATATGTAATTGAAGAAAGCTTTTTGGGAGGTATTTTTTCAAAGGGACAATCTGCGATCATGAAAGACGCCATCGCTACCAAATTAGAAGTTCGCGCAAAAGAAGTATCTGATGAATTTGGAGTTAAAGTTTCCACTCGTGTCGAAACAGGAAAGGTATATAAAGCCATCGCTGAAATTGCGAATAACGAAGGTTATGATTCTATAATTATGGGAAGTCATGGTGCCTCAGGTTTAGAGCAAATAGTGGGTTCAAATGCCTCTCGCACCATACAATATGCCGAAGTGCCCGTAGTGGTAGTTAAAAGCAGCGATATAGGCAAAAATGGATATCAAAAAATCGTAATGCCTTTCGACCTTACCATCGAATCTCGTCAAAAATTAGATTGGGGTATAAATGTGGCAAAAAAATTCGATTCAGAAATTCATATTGTGTATAGCGATTCCGATGACGAATATTTAGATCGCAAAATGAAAAACAATATTGCCGTTATTAAAAGTGCTTTAGATAAAAACAAGGTAAAATATACCTTGTACGAGTTTAAGGATAGCGTTTTTGATAATTTCGCAAATGAGATTCACAATTATGCGAAAATCATCGAAGCAGACCTAATCGTTGCCATGACCCATACCGAAAAAGGTATCGGAGAATTGGTTATAGGAACCCTTACGCAGCAATTGGTTAACAAAGCTGAAAACATCGCTATTATGTGTATTTATCCCACTGAAACTGGGTTCAATTACGACTATTAATATGTGTAGTATAAAAAAAGGCCGCTTGGTTCTCCAAGCGGCCTTTTTTTGTTTATTAAGTTTGATTTAAATGAATTAAAAAATCAAAAGTCAGATTAAAAATCAAGTATTATCCCGATAGTCGGCAATACCGTACCGGATTCGTTCGGTAAATAATCGGCTTGGTAAAAACTTGGATTATTTGGATCGATTATAGGATTACCCGAATCGTCTTGAGCTGCAATTAGGGTTTGTGGACCCAAGTATTTCACATTAAAGAAATTCTGGATATCTAAATACAAATTCAAGCTCCACTTTTTCTTGTACCACGTTTTATCTACACGAATATCAAATTGGTTGAAATTGCTTAATCTCGCTGAATTTAATTGGTTGTAATTAGGAAAGGCAATTCCTCTGGCATTCCAATTAGCTACCCGTAAACTTTGCTCAATATCGTCGGGAGTGTAGGGTCTGCCGCTTACATAGCGCCATTTAGCTCCTATTTCCCAGTTTTTACCCAATGGTTTGCCTGCCGTTAAGCTAATCGTGTGCCGACTATCCCAAGAGCTCGCGATGAAATTACCGTTTTTATCTTCAAATTGAGACCATGCCAAGGTATAACTAACAATTCCATACAAACCGCTTCTAGAACGACGTTGAATTAAAAATTCCGTTCCATACGCCCGTCCTGCCCCAAAGGAAGAAATAGGCTCATTCCCAACAACCGCAAAATCTGCTCCTAAATTTGCTAGATTTATAGAATCATTCAAGGCAAAGGGATATCGCGAATAATGTTTATAAAAGCCCTCAAAGGTGATTTTTGTTTCTTGTCCTTGATTGTATTGAAAACCAGCAGCAAGCATCTGATTTCGGATGTATTCTACCCTATCTTTATTCACCAATTCATTGTTAGCACCTCGATATCCCAATATTGAATAACTCGGTAATTGATGAAATTGACCCGCATTCATATTGAAGAACAGATTTCTACTCACCGGTACTGAAGCGCTTAGAGAAATCGTTGGTTGGTTCCATATTTGCGCCATAGATTGATTGTAATTACTACCATCAAAACGCAAAGAAGCGCTCAATAAAACTCCGCTGTAGTTTGTACTCACACGTGAAAACGCGCTAAACTTGAAAAGATCTAAATTTGAAACAAACGATCTTGTTATGGGCTCCGGAGATTGCGAGGTTACAAATTTAGTGGTTTCATCTATTCCATATTGTGCGAATTCGGTTCCCCCACCGACAAGCCAACGATAAGAACCGCTTCTACCCGAATGCTCGATACGAAGCTTATTTTCTTCTTCGGTGCTTACATAATTCAATATGAGATTTTCAGGTTTCGAATCGTCGTTATCTCGGTATTTTTCCGTTTCGTTATTCAGCATATTACGGCTTAAAAACACCTGTGTTTTATTACGCTTTCCAAAGTGGGTGTAAACCGTACCAAAGGTGTAGTTCCATTGAGAATAATCGGGCAAATACCCCAAGATATAACGATTTGATTTTAGTTGTACGCTGTCGGTAATACCTTCGTTTACTTTGGTATTCAATTGGAAGAAATCCACTGCGCCTACGGTTAATATGGTCAATTTATCGTTTTTGCCTAAATCGATTTGAACTTTTCCTTGGTAGTCGATAAAATTAGGTAAAAAGGGCAAACCTAAAACTGAAAAAAGACCTTGTAAATACGACTGTCTTGCCGAAAATATATACGTAGCTTTTTTACCCATCGGACCGTCGGCAGTAAATCCTAAATCGCTGCTTCCCACAGTAAAACGGTAATTCCCTTTTTCTTTGTTTCCCTCAATTTGCTGAAAATCAAAAACCGAACTTAATCCATTAGAATAGTTCACAGGAAATGCACCCGTAAAGAAATTGACCTTTTTAATAAAATTCACGTTTAACAATCCTACAGGTCCACCCGTACTTCCTTGTGTTTGGAAGTGATTGATTACAGGAATTTCAATACCATCTAAATAAAATTTATTTTCGGATGGGGCACCTCCGCGGATAACCACATCATTTCTAAATCCAGGAATTGTAATAACACCCGGCAATGATTGTATAATTTTGGAAATATCTCGATTACCTCCAGGGTTGCGTTCAATTTCTCTTATAGATAATTCTTGTGAAGAAAGTGGGCTCCCGGCGTCTCTTTTTTGAAGGGAAGTCCTTCTAATATCTACCGCGGCTATGGCATCAGCTAGAGACTCCAAAGACACAAGTACCGGAATCTGCTTGTCGTACGTTACCAATTGTTCTGCACTGTTGCCCGATTTAAATCCGTTTGCTTTTGCGTAGAATACATAAAAACCAGGTTTGGGTAATTTCAAAATAAAATTACCATCTGTATCCGTTTTTGCCGAATCTGAATCTTCTGCCGTTTTGACCCAAGCACCAGAGATGGGTTTGTTGGTTTCGGCATCGATTACGCGACCTTTTATATTAATCTCAATGGTTGTTTGTGCAAATGCTTGATTAAAAATTCCCCCAAGCGTAAAAATGAAAACAATAGCAAATCTTCTCATCGTAGTTCGATTCTTCACTTTTGTTTAACAAAGAATATCCCGAATGGTTTAAAAATCAAACAAAGAACAAAATTTAACGACGAAACCGCCTTTTAAGGAACATAAAAACCCATCCAAAAATTGTAACTTCGCAATCCTAAATTTATGCTTGGAAACATCTTAGGCAATATTGCCAAAATATTCGGGGGCAGCGCACAAGAACGTGCCATGAAAGAAGTCGCGCCCATCGTAGATAAAATCAATGCCGTATATGCTACTTATGAAGGTTTGTCGCACGACGAAATACGTCAAAAAACCAGCGAATTCAAATCACGAATCGCAGAATTCCTTAAAGAAATAGACGATCAAATTTCAGAATCCAAATCGAAAGTAGAAACGCTTAGCAACGAACAAGTCGAGGAAAAAGAAGCCTTATTTGAGGAAATTTCCCAGTTGGAAAAACAGCGTGATGAAAAGTTAGAGATAATCTTGCTCGAATTATTACCTGAGGCTTTTGCGGTTATTAAAGAAACAGCAAGACGATTTACATTTAACGATGAAATCGAAGTAAGCGCAAACGATTTGGACCGTGAATTGGCTTTATCACATCCAAATATCCGCATTGAAAACAATAGTGCGTTTTATAAGAATGAGTGGGAAGCGGCCGGCGCCACCATCAAGTGGAACATGGTACATTACGACGTACAGCTAATTGGTGGTTATGCCCTACACTCCGGAAATATTGCCGAAATGAGTACGGGTGAAGGTAAAACGCTGGTAAGTACGCTTCCGGCCTATTTGAACGCTTTGGGCGGCAGAGGCGTACACATGGTTACGGTAAACGACTACCTGGCCCGACGTGACGCAGAATGGAACGCGCCTATTTTCAACTTTTTGGGGCTTACCGTTGATTGCTTGGAGTATCACAGACCCAATAGTGAGGAACGCCGTCAAGCCTACAAAGCCGATATCACCTACGGAACCAACAACGAATTTGGCTTCGATTACCTGCGTGATAATATGGCTCATGATCCCTCCGAATTGGTTCAAGGAAAACACCATTATGCTATAATTGACGAGGTTGATAGTGTATTGATTGATGATGCTCGAACTCCCTTAATTATTAGTGGACCGACCCCAAGAGGTGATATCCAGGAGTTTAATGCGCTTAAGCCACGTATTCAATCTTTGGTGGAGGCTCAGAAAAAATATGCGGTTAACGCCCTCAACGAAGCTAAAAAACTAATCGCTGATGGCAATACCGGACCAAAAGAGGGAGAAGGCGGACTTGCATTGTTCCGAGCGCACCGCGCACTGCCAAAAAGTAAAGCACTAATCAAATTCCTAGGTGAACCCGGAATGCGTGCGTTGCTCACCAAAACAGAAAGTTATTATCTTCAAGATCAACAGAAAGAGATGCCAAAGGCAGACACTCCTCTGTATTTTACGATCGACGAAAAATCCAATAGCGTAGATCTCACCGAACGAGGAATCGAACTTATTACCCAATCAGGTGAAGATGCACAATTCTTTATCATGCCGGATGTTGGTGCGGAAATGGTGCGAATTGACCAAAGCGAGGCTACCAAAGAAGAAAAAACCGCACAGAAAAACCGCCTAATGCAAGATTTTGCAGAAAAAAGCGAACGTATACACTCGGTACAACAATTATTGAAGGCCTATACCATGTTCGAAAGAGATGTGGAATACATCCTACAAGATGGCAAGGTTAAAATTGTTGACGAACAAACCGGTCGTGTAATGGATGGACGTCGATACTCCGACGGTTTGCATCAGGCAATTGAAGCCAAAGAAAACGTGCGCGTTGAGGCAGCAACCCAAACCTATGCAACCATCACCTTGCAGAATTATTTCAGAATGTACCATAAGCTTTCGGGTATGACAGGTACAGCTGAAACAGAAGCACAAGAACTTTGGGATATTTACAAACTCGGAGTTAAAGTAATTCCTACGAATCGACCTGTTGTACGTATCGATCGCGAGGATTTGGTTTATAAAACAAAACGAGAGAAATATAACGCCGTCATCGATTTGGTGAACGAACTTACAGAAGCAGGTCGTCCAGTATTAGTCGGTACTACCAGCGTTGAGGTAAGTGAATTGCTTTCAAAAATGCTCAAATTAAGAGGCATTAAGCATAATGTATTGAACGCAAAACAACATCAGAAAGAGGCAGAAATCGTAGCCGAAGCGGGTCTACCGGGCGCCGTAACCATTGCCACAAATATGGCAGGTCGCGGAACGGATATCAAAATATCAGAAGAAGTCAAAAAAGCAGGCGGTTTGGCCATCATTGGCACAGAGCGACATGAAAGCCGTCGTGTTGACCGTCAGTTAAGAGGCCGTGCAGGTCGTCAAGGTGACCCTGGTAGTTCGGTTTTCTATGTTTCGTTGGAAGACAATCTCATGCGTATTTTCGGCTCTGAGAAAGTAGCCGGATTTATGGACAAATTTGGCTACAAAGAGGGAGATGTAATCGAACATTCGTGGATGTCGAAAACCATTGAACGCAATCAAAAACGCGTAGAACAAAACAACTTCGGAATTCGTAAGCGTTTGCTTGAATACGATGACGTAATGAATAAACAGCGTACGAGCATCTACCGCATAAGAAGAAATGCATTGTTTGGAGACAAATTAAGCATTGACCTTAAAAATATGTTGTGGAACTGGTGTGAAGAAGTGGTTTATGGTCACAAAGAAGGGGGAAGTTATGCTGATTTTGAATTTGATGTAATGCGCACACTCGCTGTAGCACCTCCGTTTTCTGAAAGTGAATTCGACACAAATCAAGCCGAAACTTTAACCGAAAAACTATTCCAAGGATTGAATGAGTTTTACAGCCAAAAAACAAAAGCAATGGCCGAGCAAGCATTCCCGGTTTTCAAACAAATTCGTGAAGCTCAAGGCGATAGAATCGAGAATGTAGTGGTACCTCTTACCGATGGCACCCACCAATATCAAATTACGGTTCCAATGCAAAAAGCGCTCGATACACAATGCCTGTCAATGATACGCGATTTTGAAAAGTCTACCACTCTCCAAAATATTGATGACGAATGGAAAGAGCACTTGCGTGAATTAGACGAATTAAAACAAAGCACTTCCAATGCACAATACGAGCAAAAAGACCCGTTATTAATCTACAAAATAGAAAGTTTCGAGCTTTACGGTCAAATGTTGCAACGTTTGAACCAGAAAATCCTCGGCATGTTATTCCGTACGCGCATTTTTGATGGCGCTGATGTAAGTGAAGCCAAAGCGGCTCCAAAAAGACAAGCGCCAAAGACAATCGAAACCAAAGACGATATGGGATCGGCACTTGGAAACCCTAATGAAGAAGTTATCGCCAATAGCGCGCCTAAAGCCCCTCAAAATCCTATTCGCAATGAATTAAAAGTGGGACGAAATGATGCGTGTCCTTGTGGCAGCGGTAAGAAATTTAAACAATGTCACGGTCGTGCATAAACCACCGAAAAGAGAGGCATTACAAAATACAACAGATTACTATTGGGAAGACGGATTCTGCGTTTTCACTGAGTTGTATCTTGCTAAAAAAGGAGCTTGTTGTGGATCGGGCTGCCGGCACTGTCCTTATGTGCCGAAACACGTTAATGGAAGTATAAAACTGAAAAAAGAAGTTCTTAAAAACTTGTAAACATTAATCCAATTGTTGGCAGGATTTTAGGTATTTTTGCAACCGTGAATTTTAGTGTTAAATCTGCTCTGATCTCGGTATTCAACAAAGACGGTTTAGAGCCCGTTCTACAGTCCCTAAATCAGTTAAATGTACAATTTTACTCTACTGGTGGCACGCAAAAATTTATTGAAGATTTGGGTTACTCCTGCACTTCAATTGAGTCGGTAACCGGTTACCCTTCTATCCTTGATGGTCGTGTTAAAACACTGCATCCAAAAGTTTTTGGGGGAATTCTAGCTATAAAGGATAACGCAGACCATATAGCTCAGTCCCAGCAATACGAATTGCCTTCATTTGACTTGGTAATGGTTGATCTTTATCCATTTGCAGAAACTGTTGCTGCTGGAGGTACTGAAGAAGAAATAATCGAGAAAATTGATATCGGAGGGGTTTCCTTAATTCGGGCTGCTGCTAAAAATCACGCACACTGCGGAATCATCTCGCACAAATCACAATACGAACAACTGGTACAATCCTTAAATACTTACGGAGCTGAGATACCCTTTGAAATTCGCAAAAATTGGGCAAAAGAAGCCTTTTTTGTTACTCATGAATACGACGGACAAATCCAAAGATGGTTCGCCGGCTTCAAAACCACTCCCCTTCGCTACGGTGAAAATCCGCACCAAAAAGGTTATTTTGTTGGTGATCTAGATGCCTTATTCGACAAAATACAAGGCAAAGAGCTTAGTTATAATAACTTATTAGATGTAGATAGTGCGGTAGCATTACTCGGTGAATTCCCAGCCACCGAAGGCGCTACATTCATAATCGTAAAACACAATAATGCATGTGGACTCGCTCAAAGAGCAACCGTTTTAGAAGCATGGAAAACGGCATTGGAATGCGACCCAATAAGTGCATTTGGAGGAATATTAGCCTGTAACCATCCTATTGATTTGGCTACTGCTGCCGAAATTAATTCTTTGTTTTTTGAGGTATTAATTGCACCCGATTATGCACCGGAAGCTTTGGAACTATTAGCAGGAAAAAACAACCGCATCATCCTCAAGTCAAAAGATCTTTCCCAACTCGGGAATTTAACAAAACGTTCTGCCCTCAACGGCGAACTTTTGCAAGAACGCGATAACAGTACCGAAAGTCGCCAGATGATGCAAACGGTAACCCAGAAACAACCTAGCGATCAGGAATTAGCGGACTTGGAATTTGCGGTTAAATTAGTCAAACACACAAAAAGCAATACCATCGTATTGGCCAAAGGTGGGCAATTAATTGCAAGCGGAACTGGACAAACCAGCCGTGTAGATGCGTTGAATCAAGCCATTGAAAAGGCCAATAAATTTGGCTTCGACCTCAGCGGAGCGGTTATGGCAAGCGATGCCTTTTTCCCTTTTCCCGATTGCGTAGAAATAGCGGATAAATCAGGAATTTCTGCTGTAGTTCAACCAGGCGGAAGTGTCAAAGACAAAGCCAGTATCGATTATTGTAATGCAAATAATATGTCTATGGTATTTACCGGTATTCGTCATTTCAAACACTAATTTCGTTTTTAACATTTCGGCATACATATTGCACTAAATACACAGATGTACGGGTTTATAAAGTTTCTATTATTTTTACTTCCTCCAGAGAAAGCCCACGATGTTGCATTAAACCTTATTGAATTCGCGCTTCGCATTCCAGGCGTAGGTTATTTTTTTAAGAAATCGTTCAATTCTGGCACCCAACGAAGTGTTAAATTCGCTGGAATAGAGTTCCCCAATATCGTCGGTCTTGCCGCTGGTTTCGATAAAGACGCTAAAAGATTACACCTATGGAAAGCACTCGGCTTTGGCCATGTGGAAGTGGGAACCGTTACACCAAAAGCACAACCAGGAAATCCAAAACCACGATTATTTCGACTAGTTGAAGATCGTGCCGTTATCAATCGTATGGGATTTAACAATGGGGGTGTTGATGCTATGGTAAACCGCTTAAAGAAACGACCAGACGGATTAATCGTAGGTGGAAATATTGGCAAGAACAAGGATACCCCGAACGAATTTGCTATCGAAGATTATATCATCTGTTTCGAAAAACTATACCCTTATGTTGATTATATTACGGTAAATGTTTCCAGTCCGAATACCCCTGGTTTAAGGGATTTACAAACAGAATCGTTCTTAGTTCCTTTGTTCGAAAAATTAAATGAGATGCGTTCTCAAAATGAGGTCTTCAAACCCATTTTCTTGAAGATCGCGCCTGATTTCCAATTAAAAGCGATTACAGAACTCGCTAAAATCATTAAAAAACTCCCGATTCAAGGAGTGATAGCCACCAATACAACAATATCAAGAGATAGATTAGTAGTTTCTCAAAAGGATTTGGATAAAATTGGAGCAGGTGGGCTATCCGGGGCACCCTTGTTTGAAGCAAGCAATACCATTTTAGCAACATTGAGCATAGAACTTGGAAATACCATGCCCATTATCGGGGTTGGTGGAATTTTCAACTCATACGATGTGGCCGAAAAACTTACTCGCGGCGCTGGCTTGGTGCAAGTATACACCGGCTTTATATATGAAGGGCCGTGGATTGTACGTAACATCCTGAACGAATTATCCTTTGACGATTCCTTCTTGATTGATTAATTTCGATCATGAAATTAAATCAATTATCCGCCTTTTTTCTAGTACTCTCCATTAAATTGGGATTTGCTCCAGGGCTAGAAATTCCCCAAATTTTAGAAGGAGAACAAATCACAAATCATTCGGCTTATACCACTTCCTATTCCCATAAACACGGTCAACCACATTGGGTAGCCTACGCTTTAGAATCCAATAAATTGAATGCTGTTGCAAAACGACCGAGCAGATTTCAGCCCGATCCAAATATTAAACCATCCACTACTTCACATAATTCCTATACTAAAACCGGCTTCGATCGCGGACATCTCGCCCCAGCGGCAGATATGGCTTGGTCGATTCACACAATGAAAGAAAGTTTTTACACGTCCAACGTTTGTCCCCAACGCCCAGCTTTCAATCGAGGAATTTGGAAAGTACTCGAAAGTTCCGTGAGAAATTGGACATACAGCGCCACTTCTACAACGGGTCTGCCTCATTTATTTATAGTTACAGGTCCAATTATAACAGAAAATGCCCCCAATATAAGTCGCACACCGAAT
>JALRKL010000107.1 GCA_023268875.1 Bacteroidia bacterium | reverse complement strand
AAAAATATGATGGCAATGGATGCTAAAGAAGGCATCTCGGCCTTTTTAGAAAAAAGAAAACCAAACTGGAGAAATAAATGATTTCAAAAAGTAAAAAAACCGGCGCTCCTATTATCTACGGTCCTAATGCAAATCCGAGTTTTGATTGCATTATTGCTCAAGACGGTCAAGAATTCTCACTTGGAAATGCAACTATTCGAGTTATTCATACGCCTGGACATACTATGGAGAGTACTTGTTTTTTGCTAGTTGATGAAACTGGAAAAGCTACGAGTCTATTCAGTGGAGATACCTTGTTCTTAGGAGATGTTGGAAGACCAGATTTGGCTCAGAAGGCCGCCGACATGACGCAAGAGCAATTAGCGGGATTGTTGTATGATAGCCTCTACGAGAAGATATTGCCTCTTGATGATGACATTATGGTTTACCCGGCTCATGGAGCTGGTTCGGCCTGTGGTAAAAATATGATGAAAGAAACCATGGATACTTTGGGCAATCAGAAATCCATGAATTACGCGTTAAATCAACCTTCGAAGGATGCCTTTATTGAGGCAGTAACCGATGGATTATTACCTCCCCCTGCATATTTCCCATTGAATGTGGCTATGAATAAAAAAGGCTATGACTCAATAGATGATGTAATGGCTAAAGGTATGCAGGCCTTGGAACCTGAAGCCTTTGAAACGGCAGCGGAAACAACAGGCGCCGTTGTATTAGATACGCGCTCGGCAGCAGAGTTCGCTCAAGGTTTTGTGCCGCGTTCGGTGAATATTGGCCTAGATGGTCAGTTTGCTCCTTGGGTAGGTGCCATGATAGTTGACGTAAAGCAACCAATATTGTTAGTAACTGAAGAGGGGAAAGAAGAAGAAACCCTAACGCGTTTAAGCCGTGTAGGTTTTGATTCGGTAATTGGACATTTAAAAGGTGGTTTTAATACGTGGAAAGCAGCAAATAAGGAGGTGGATACGGTAAATCGTATCAGCGCTGATACCTTTAAAAGTGAAGCTAAAATTGGAGAGTCTTTCATTTTAGATGTTCGCAAAGAATCGGAATACCGCGCGGAACATGTTGAAGAGGCCTACAATAAACCCCTCGATTTCATTAACGAGTGGTTCATGGAAATGGGCAATCAAAGCGAAACATTCTATGTGCATTGCGCAGGAGGGTACCGCAGCATGATTGCGGCTTCAATTTTGAAATCTAAAGGAATACACAACTTCAAAGAGGTAGCTGGCGGCTTCAAAGCAATTGCCGAAGCTGGAGTGCCTAAAACGGATTTTGTTTGTCAGTCTAAACTTCAAAAAGCATAATATGATTGAATTAATTAAGCACCCCTGGCCTTGGTGGGCCGCAGGAATCGTTATCGGATTAACGGTTCCTACACTACTAATCATCGGAAATAAATCCTTTGGAATTAGTTCTTCTCTGAGACATTTATGTGCCATGTGTGTACCCGCAAAAATTCCTTTTTTTAACTACGATTGGAAAAAGGAAATTTGGAATCTGTTCTTCGTGGTAGGAGTATTACTCGGTGGTTTTATTGCTGTGCAATTTTTACAAGATCCCGATCCTATTGTAATAGCAGACGCAACCAAGGCGGCATTAACAGAACAAGGGGTTCAAAATTTTGACCAATTGTTACCGTCGGATATTTTCTCATGGCAAAGTTTATTTACGCTTCGAGGATTTATTTTTATCGTTATCGGTGGATTTATGGTGGGTTTTGGAACCCGATATGCCGGCGGCTGTACAAGCGGTCACGCCATAATGGGATTGAGTAATTTACAATGGCCTTCTTTGGTAGCTACAATCATGTTTATGGTAGGTGGTATCGTAATGACTTGGTTTGTTTTACCCTTTTTATTAAGCCTTTAATTGAAGTAATATGAAAGAAAATGTAGGAACTACAGAATTTAAAGACGACGCAATGTGCGTTAATGAATCGGATCAGAAGCATCCGATCTGGTATAATTTGAAGTACTTGGTAGTAGGAGTGATTTTTGGAATTGCTTTCGTAAAAGCCGAAATCATCAGTTGGTTCCGTATACAAGAAATGTTTCGATTTGAATCGTTTCACATGTATGGTGTAATAGGTACTGGGGTTATTTTAGGCGCTATTTCCATTCAGATTATAAAGCGATTTAACATCAAAACTGTTTATGGTGAGAAAATTGTAATTGCTGATAAGACCTTCAATAAAGGACAAGTGTATGGGGGTTTGATTTTTGGTTTGGGATGGGCTATAACGGGCGCATGTCCAGGTCCCTTGTTTGCCCAAATAGGAGCGGGTTTTAGTGTCGTTTTCGTTACCTTCCTTTCGGCAACTTTAGGAACATGGGTTTACGGTTTGTTACGTGATAAACTTCCACATTAATTATTAAAGCAAGGGCTTCTTAGATTTAAAGGAGCCAACAAATAAATGAAAAAGGCGATGGTGAAACCATCGCCTTTTTCATTTGGGCTGTGTACTAATTTTAAGGACGGCATAGGGAAAACAAAGATTGTTTTTACATTAATGCAATGCGCATATCGGCTAAGCCGCCACCATTGTAAACCTCGCTTACACCAGATTGTTGCAGGATGCTGCATGCCATGCCGCTTCTGTTACCGCTGCGGCAATATAAAAGGTAGGGTCCCTTCATTTCGGTGATTTCATCAACGCGTGTTGGGATTTCCTCCAAGGGAATATTAATTGCACCCTCCACATGCCCATCGGCAAATTCCCATGATGAACGTACGTCTATAACCGTAGCGCCTTTTTCATTTACTAGATCTCTAATAGTCATAATGTTTGTTTTAATGGTGCAAATTTCCCCCGAAAAAATCAGTGTTTCCGTAATATTAGTCACGAAACTCTTACAAAGTTAAAATTATAAATACAAGCTCGATTTGATGAGCTTCCGTTTGTGTAAGAAGTGCTGCACCGATACTTTTAGAACACCCAAACCGTAAATACTGCTGCGTTTGAAGTTGATAGAGGAGGCTTCTTCAAAATATTTAGTCGGACATGTAACTTCGGCAATTTCATAACCCTTCATGAAAATCTGGGAGGTGATTTGATTGTCAAAAATAAAATCATCGCTGCATTTTTGATAGCATATATCTTTCAAAACTGCGGCAGAAAATGCCCTGTATCCAGTATGGTATTCCGATAAATGCTGTCCGAGTAGTATATTTTGAAACGTAGTCAATAATCGATTGGCGACGTATTTGTAATACGGCATTCCTCCTTTAAGGGCACCCGTGCCTAAAATACGTGAGCCAAAAACCACAGGATAAACCTCTTGGGCGATAATATGTGCTATGGCATGAATCAATTTTGGTGTGTATTGGTAATCGGGATGAACCATGATAACGATATCGGCACCTAACGACAAAGCGGTGTCGTAACAACTTTTTTGATTCCCCCCATAGCCCCTGTTTTTTTGATGATTTACAATATGTTTGATGCCTAGTTTTTGAGCCACGGCAATCGTATCGTCGGTACTTTTATCGTCAACGAGAATTACTTCATCTACTATGTCTAAGGGGATTTCCGCATAAGTGCGTTCTAATGTGTAGGCCGCATTATATGCGGGTAAGACAACCGCGATTTTTTTATTGGCAATCATAAATTATGGAAACGAAGTTCCGCGGTTTTTGCAAATCTTTTTTAATAAATCGCTCAATAACGCAGAAATATGGAGGAAATTATAAAATGTATACCACAATTAATATTTGAATTACACCGATTCGCTGCGATGAAGTATATCTCTTACTCGGGTTAGCATTAATATGTCGATTGAATTTTGAAATTCAGGGTCCACGTTTATTCCAATACAACGTGCATTTTGGTCGATATAACGTTTAAATAACATGGGTGTTTTTGCACCATTTGGTTCGATGCACTCTATTATTTTATCCATGCGTTTTATATCTTCCGCTGCAGACAATGATACCCATCGACTAATTAACGGATTTCTGCGCATGCGCAGCGGATGAAAAGGGATGAAATATTTTCGGTTTTCAACATCCGAAAAATGTTTCCATAAAAATTCTGTAATCAATAATTTTGAATAGCTATGGTAGGTATTGGGTAAGCTTGTTTGTCCTATTAGAAAAGAAATGTCTGGACGCATTTTTAATACTTCCATTATTCCATTCCATAATAGAAATAGTGGAAATGGCTTTTGCTGGTAACGGGGTACTACGAAAGCACGGCCCATTAACATAGCCTCTTTTAAAATACCCTCGGTATGCTCATTTTTTCGATAAAAATCATACAATATCGAATGATAACCCGGGCGTTTGTGAAGGTCAGGTCCCATTCCCAAGCGATATGCCCCGGCAATACACTTTGCTTCTGAATCCCATAAAATCAAATGATAATATTCCGAATCGAAAGAATCTAAATCTCGATCTTTTCCGCTGCCCTCGCCAACAGCGCGGAAGGTTATTTCACGAAGTCGACCGATTTCATTTAATAAACTCGGACTTTGGTTCGGAGCGCTAAGAAATACCTGATTCGAGCCTTTTTCTGTCAAGGGCCGCCCCAACCGTTCTATTTCTTCCCACAAAATACTAGAATCTATACCTGAAGCTATGGGCTTTAAGCGATTTCCTTTAAGTGCAGGAAATACCTCGGGTAAATCTGAGAGAAGCGCTTTTTTACTCATTAACCTAATTTTGAGTTCTAAATCAAATAGGCTGTGTTCATCAGAGGCTTTGAAAGGCTTGCCAATCACCGATTCAATAGGGCGGAATCGCCTTTTTAAACTTTCTCGAGGAATTAGGTTTTGTTTGAGTTTCGGATGGATTTTACTCAATCGATAAAACAACGCACTGTTTTTACCCCTTATAGCCCAAGGTAAAATAAAGCCCTGATGCTTTTGAATGATTTTACGGGCAGTAGGATGCCAAAACGAATCATTGTCGCTTTTGTACATACGTTTATTTAGCATCACCTCTGAATTCGAGAATAACACCAAACAATGTCCGTTATCTAGCCATTTCAACGCTTTTTTTAAGGAAATTGCGTTTTTAGAAACGGCGGTTTGGTGATTTTCATGGTGTACGCCGATGGTATAGGTTTCTAAAACTGAAATCGGATAGGTATCTACATCGATAATGAGTTTGACATCGGATCGGCGTTGGAGTAGTGTATCTAAAATAAGCAAGCCATCGGCTATGCCCGTTGGGTGATTCGCTAATATTAAAAGCGATTTTTCAGTTGGGATTTTTTCAAATTGGATATTTGAGATTTTATGTTTTACCCTAGATTGCGCTTTATACGATCGGAGGAAATCACTAATATCCGAACCATCCCATGAGGTGTATAATTTTTGAGCTCTATGTTTACCTAAAATTCTCTGGAATACCTCTGATGAAAACCGTTTCAATGGGCTGTTAGCTTTGGTTTTGCGTGATTTGTATATGCGAGTACTTAGGGATGACATCTGATGGTTTTTTTTCGATAGAGTAAAAATAAGACAAATTGGATATAGTTGTATTAAGTGGGTATTCTCAAAATGTAACTAAAAAATCAACAACTAAAACGCCGCGACAATTGTTATTTATTCTCTATGAACGAGGCCTTCCAAGTTGTATGGTTTAAGAGAGACTTACGATTAACCGATCACGAGGCTTTATTTCAGGCTTCCCAATGGTCGTTGCCTACTATTTTTTTGTACATTCATGAGCCTGAGGTGTTTGGGTCTGTTCACTACAGCCCGCGTCATGAACGATTCATTTGGGAATCGGTAGAAGAATTGAAAGCCCATTTTGCCCAGAAAAAATTGGCATTTTTTTCGGTTGAAATGTCCGCAATTATGTGTTTTGAGAAATTGATTTCATTGGGTTTGACATGTGTTCATAGCATCGAAGAGGTAGGTTTAGAGGTTACGTTTGCACGTGATCGAAAATTGAAAATGGTATTTGAAAAGGCACAAGTTCAATGGAAGGAATATCCGTATTCTGGTATACGAAGGGGATTAAGCAGCCGAAGAGATTTTAATGCCTATTGGTATGATTATATGTCGAATCAAATCCCTGAAGTTTCTTGGGAAGCCTTTGAAACGCCTTTGGCTATTACGGAGCAAATTTCAGGCGATATGTCGTTGATGCAAGAAAAAGATAAGGTCAATGGAATCATTCAACAAGGTGGTATTTCTAAAGCTTGGCTTTACCTGAAAAGTTTCACCAATGAGCGGGTTGCAAATTATATGCAACACATTTCTAAACCGGAACAATCTCGTAAGAGTTGCAGCCGCCTGAGTCCGTATCTAGCTTGGGGGAATATTAGTTTGCGGGAAGTTTTTCAGCATCAATATACTGCCGGTCAAACATCAAGTTATAAGCGTAATATGAGGCAGTTTGCTTCTCGTTTGCGTTGGCGTGAACATTTTATGCAAAAGTTTGAAAGCGAGTGCGAGATGGAGTTCGTAAGTGTTAACCGTGGATATTCGGAATTGAATTACGACGATGAATGGGAAAAATACGAACGCTGGAAAGCGGGAAAAACGGGTTTTCCATTGGTCGATGCTTGTATGAGATGTTTAATAGAGACGGGCTATATTAACTTTCGGATGCGGGCAATGTTGGTGAGTTTTCTTTGCCATCATATGAATCAAAGTTGGGAACGCGCGGCAAACTATTTGTCGGGTTTGTTTCTCGATTTTGAACCGGGAATTCATTTCCCTCAAATTCAAATGCAGGCAGGTATAACCGGGATTAATACCGTTCGGATTTACAACCCAACCAAGCAAGCTCAGGACCAAGATCCAAATGGATATTTTATAAAAAAATGGTGTCCGGAATTAGAGCCAATTGAAGGGGGATTAATACACGAACCTTGGAACCTCACACAAATGGAACAAACTATTATGGGGGTGAATCTAGGAGTAGATTATCCCTTGCCCTTTTTAGATTTAAAACAAACGCATAAGGAGGCGCGCGAGCGACTTTATGGTGTGCGAAAATCACCCAAAATAAAATCGGAATCATTGAGAATTCTCAAAAAACATACCCTTAAAAGACGAAATCCCTAGTTCTTTAGGTTGTTAATGAAAAATGTTTTTGGTTTATTTGTACTAATCTAGACTCTATGAAAAAATCAATACTCTTTTTAACTATTTGGTTTGTATTAGGCGGTCTTTTTGCTCAGTCAGCCAGAGAAGTTGGTGTGGAGTTACGCGCAAATTTAACGAGCGATAATTATTTACAGCTTACATGGTTGGGTCAAAGCGGCTCTACTAGATATCAAGTTTATACAAAAGGGAATGACAATATTTCTTGGGATAGAATCGCCGATTTGTCGGGTAGCGATACCATGTTTGTCGATTCTACCTACAAAAAAGGAACTCGAAAGGAGTATCGAGTAGCTCGAACTTCATCGAACTACACGGGTTTCGATGGCAACGGCTACATGGTAGCTGGTTTCGATGTGCCGGCATCGGTTAATTTGGGGAGGGTATTGGTATTAATTGAAGATGTTTATCAAACAACAGCGGTTGAACTTGTACGCGAATATTTAGATCAAATTAGAAATGAAGGTTATACAGTTGACACCCATTATGTCAATAAAAATTCGAGTGTTTCTGTTGTAAAAGATTGGATATACAAACAATGGAGTGCTGATAAAAACACGTATACCAGTGTACTACTGCTCGGACGCATTCCGGTTCCCTATTCTGGGAATTACCGTCCGGATGGACATGCGGACCATACGGGAGCATGGCCTGCTGATTTGTATTACGGCGCTTTTGATATTGCTTGGTCTGACAATTCGGTAAATAACTCTTCTGCTAGTTTTAGTCGTAACCACAATACACCAGGCGATGGTAAGTTTGATTTGAGTCGATATAATTTAACATCCAAAACGACTATAGAATATGTAAATATTCCTGTAGGCAGAGTAGATTTAAGTGATATGCCGGCCTTCGGAAATGACACCCAATTAATTAAACAATATCTCAGAAAATCTTTAGCATTTCGCACCGGGGATCGAAAAGCACGGTTAAAGTCTTTGGTTGATGATAATTTCGGTTATTTTGGTAGTGAGGCTTTTGCTTCTGGTGGATTTAGAAATGGTTCGGTATTTTCTGCTTGGGATATTTCAACCGGTGATTACCGTTCCGATATGAGTGCGGGTTCCTTTTTACTCAGCTATGGCTGCGGTGGCGGTACTTACACCTCATGTTCGGGTGTAAGTACTTCTACAGATTTCAGCAGAGATAGTTTGTTGAACCCTTTCACCTTGTTGTTCGGAAGTTATTTCGGTGATTGGGACAATACCGATAATTTCCTGCGTGCTCCATTGGCTTCTAAAGGATGGGGCTTGGCATCGGTTTGGGCGGGGCGTCCCTATTGGATGATGCATCCATGTGCACATGGGGCTCCTTTAGCTGAAGCAACCCTAATTACACAGAATACCTGGAAAATATATAATGCCGCTGGTTTTCAAGCGGGTGTGCATGTGGCCTTTATGGGAGATCCTACGCTGCG
>JALRKL010000118.1 GCA_023268875.1 Bacteroidia bacterium | reverse complement strand
CCGATACGTCTCTGGTGATGGAAGGATTGTCTCCCTTACGGGCGATTTTGTCTATTTCGTCTATAAAAACGATCCCGTACTGAGCTTTTTCGACGTCGTAATCGGCAGCTTGTAGCAGCCGGGTGAGAATGCTTTCGACATCTTCTCCCACATATCCTGCCTCGGTGAGTACGGTTGCATCTGCGATGGTGAAAGGAACGTTTAAAAGTTTGGCCAGTGATTTGGCCAAAAGTGTTTTACCCGTTCCGGTTTCACCAACCAGTAAAATATTGCTTTTTTCGATTTCTACTTCATCCGAAGCGTCTTGGTTATGTATACGCTTGTAATGATTGTATACAGCGATGGCCAAGGAACGTTTCGCCTCATCTTGCCCAATCACATACTGATCTAAATGTTCTTTGATAAATCCAGGAGTTGGTAAGGGCTTCGAGTCGGTTTCCATTAAGGGTTCAATAGAAGTAGCATCCTTTTTCGCGACAGGCTTTTCTATTCCCAGTTCTTTGGAAACTATTTTATGTGCCTGTTCGGTACATTGCTCGCAAATATTGCCTTCTAAGCCCGAAATTAGAATTACGGCCTCTTCTTTTTTGCGACCGCAAAACGAACACGTTTGTCCTTTACCTTTCATGTGTTATTTCTCCCTGCGGTGACCCAACACCTCATCAATCATGCCATATTCTTTTGCCTCTTCAGCAGTCATCCAATAGTCGCGATCGCTATCTTTTTCGATTTTATCGTACGGCTGACCAGAATGGTGTGCTAAAATATCATAAAGCTCCTTTTTCAACTTCGAAATTTCTTTGTACGTTATTTCGATATCGCTAGCCTGACCTTGAGCACCACCTAAAGGCTGGTGAATCATGATGCGGCTGTGTGGCAGCGCAGTACGTTTTCCTTTTTCACCTGCTGTCATAAGAACGGCTCCCATACTCGCGGCCATGCCCGTGCAAATAGTAGCCACATCGGAACTGATATATTGCATCGTATCATAAATAGCCAATCCCGCATAAACGGAACCTCCTGGGCTATTTACGTATATCTGAATATCACGATTGGGATTGGTTGACTCAAGGAACAGTAACTGTCCCATAATGATATTGGCAACGTTATCGTAAATGGGAACGCCCAAGAAGATAATACGGTCCATCATCAAACGAGAGAAAATATCCATTGCCACGGCATTCATCTGACGCTCCTCAATAATATTAGGGGTTAAATTATAGATGCCCGAAGCTTCCGCCGTTATTTCGGCATATTTATCAACGTACAAGCTGTTTAATCCCAAATGCTTGGTTGCGTACTTTTTGAATTCTTTTCCGTAGTCCATATCTATTTATAACAAAGATAAAAGGTTTTTGATTATTCGCCGTGGTTGTGCTTGTGGGTATTCACGTGTTTGAAGTAGTCTTCTACGCTTACTTTTTTCTCTTTCAATGAAATCATTTCTTTCGCCTTATCGTAGGCTTTGCGGTAAATTACGCGGTCATTCATTTGAGAGATAAATTCTTGCTCGCCAAAACGCTTCATAACCGTTTCAGTTAAGAAAGAATCATTAATGTCAAGATTCAAGCCGTATTGACGGTACATCCCTAAATAGTACAATTTGGCTTCTTGAATTATTTCTTCTTGGTCGGCTTTTAAATCGTTAGTAGCGGCAATTTTATCGATAATCAAACGACGCACTAGAGCTTCACGTTCTTGTCCGTATTTCTCATCTATATTCTCAATGTTATAATCTTCCTGTTTGGTGGAAGTTAACCAACGTTTTAAAAACGCATCGGGTAAATCAAATTTGTGATTGTTTAGCAATAAATGACCAATCTCGTGATCAAGCCATAAAGAAGCTTCGTTTTCGTAGTATTTCTCTAGATTTGATTTAACACGAGCACGGTATTCGTCCTCTGTTTTTGGGGCATCATCTCCAGGAAAGGTTTCAGCAAAATATTCTGGTGTTAATTCGGGTAGAATACGTGTTTTTATTTCAGTAACAACGATATTAAAGTCTTTTGATAAATCGTTGATGCCCTCTTTCGCAATTCCCAATGAATTGGTAATTACTGCTTCGTTATTATTGAAAATACTTTTTACATCGCCTTTGATTTCGGCTCCTTTGTTGATACCCACAAAAGATTTCTTCAACTTTTTATCTTCAATCATTGACGGCACGAAGCTTATGGGTTTTGCTGCCACTCCGCCTTCTAATGCATTGCCGTTTTCGTCTAATTCAGTTACTTCCGCATATACAATACTCTCCTCATCGGATGTTTCAGCATCTTCCATTTGAGCGCGTTGTTTACGAGCATGTTCGATATCTTCATCTACCTCTTTATCGGTAACCTTTATTTTGAAAATTTCTAATGTGTCTTTTTCGGTAATTGATAACTCGAATTGTGGACTTAAGCCGATATCAAATGCAAATGTGAACGAATCGCTATTGTCAATGTCTAATTGACTTTCGATACGCTCAGAACCGATAGGATAACCGAGGATATCTAGTTTTTCTTCTTTGATGTACTCGTTCAAACGGTCTGAAGCCATCTGTTGGATTTCCTCAGCCAAAACAGACTTTCCATAAAGTTTATTAATCATTCCCAAAGGTGCTTTACCCGGGCGGAATCCATTAATTCTGGCTGTTTTCTGAATTTTTTTGATTTGTTGGTCTACCTTCTCTTGGTAGTCGGTTTTACTGAGTTCCACTACTACTGTAGCTTCCAACTCACTGTGTTTTTCTAAACGGGTATTCACAATGCGGTTTTGTTACGATATACTTAGGTTAAACAAAAAATGGAACCTGATGTTCCATTCTTTGGATTGTGGTGCACGTGGAGGGAGTCGAACCCCCACGCCTCGCGGCGCTAGATCCTAAGTCTAGTGCGTCTACCAATTTCGCCACACGTGCAGACTCAATAATTTTCGTTTTTTAAACGAGAGTGCAAAAGTACATATAATTCTTGAAATATTCCTAATGATTTTATTTTACATCGAACAAAATTATTTGATAAGAAAACGCCTTTTTACCATTCTTGTTTAAGGTAACCGTTATAACCTCGCCATCCTTGAGAACTTCGTAAAAATTCGGAGCGATTTCCGGCTCGAATACTAGGGTAGGATAGGGCAGCATCGGTGCTTTGTCAACTTTAGTTTTACAGGGCAATTTCCCAATGCTCTTTGATTCCATGGTAACTTGCATGCCCTCAAAGTTCATATTCCCAGATAGGCTCCATTTTTTGAAGAAAAACATTCTTGGACAGTACCCTTGAGGGGGCCAAGATATCATGTGCTTAGAATAATATACTGAATCGACTTCTTTAAGCGCATCTTGGGGTTCCAACATCCAAAAAACCGAATTATTTTCACTGCATCCGAATCCGATCCCCTTGGCGTTTTGTGACAGTATATATTGACGGTTGAACAGTTCTTCACTCTTTAAATCAGACACTAATACTGTGGCGGCAATCGCTGGATTGGGGTCTTTTATTACTTGACTGTAGGCCGCTGCTTCAGCCGCATTCTTGGTGTAGCAAATATGGGTTTCTGGGGTAGGTTCCCTTGTGAACACGCCAACCGGAGCGTACATCACAGAGGCTTCTTGGCATTTTCGACTGCGCGCTGGGTCGATTCGTATCGCTTCTTTGATACCCGCCTGTTGCCGGAAATAATTAATGCGATTCTCGATTTTCTGAAAGGTGCTATCGGGCATACTACCCGGTTTGCAACGCTTGGAAAGCCCGTTCCATCCGGTAGCTGGAACCATAGTGCTTCCTCGCTTTTCTGAATAGATGCGTGTGTTCTTGTACCGAACTTCGAAATCTTTCATAGCCAGCCTCTTTTTGAAACTATCGAGTTGCGCATTTTTGGGGAAGTTTTCTTTTAGAAGGTGTAAAAACTTCCAAGCAGTCGGTAGGTCTTCATAAACCAAGAAACTATCTATGCCTCTTTCAAATAAATTTTGCTTGTCGGCGGTGAGCTCAAATTTTTTCTTGGGGAAATCTGAAATCATTTGCTCATTCCATACAAACAGATAATTCCATGAGTTAGGTCCTGTAACCGCCCCGAGCCATTTTTTGTATAACTTGTAACGTATGCGTTTTAATTCTTCATTTTTTGGATAACGCTTCACGGCGTCATTTGTAACAGCGAATAATAAGCGTTGAGAAACATATGATGGGGGATTCCCCAAAACCGTTTGCAGACCAATTTCATTGAAGGCGGGTGTTTGAAATTGCAAAGGGTACCATTTATAAAAGTAGTAAACGATTGCCGGGTGATTGTCAATCGACATGAAGTATTGGAGGCAATTAGATTGAAATTCAGCAGAATCATTTATTAAAAATATATCCGCTGAATTGCGAGCCCCACGCTTCCACAATTCTTGTTTGGATGCCCAAAAAGCTGAGTCGAAATTTACGGCCTCAATAGAATCACCTCGTTTCAATACATAACCCAAACGCGCTAAGAAATAAGCATTTTGACTTTTAAGGAAATAGGTGTTGTTGGGTTCGTAGTAAAGTCCTAAATCGACCCATTTTTTTATCGCTGTATTCAATCCAACTTCTTTTTGCAAATTCACCACCTTTCGATTGATAACCGAAACAACCGTTCGTGTTAATTTGTAGTCTAGCGGGAAAATATCCAATCCCATTTCTAAAAAAATCAACGCACTGTCTTCCTCGTTTTTTTCGGCATAATGTTTAGCAAGAACCTGGAAAACCTCAAGATTGTATTGCATATATGCTTTTGATAAGACGCCTGCATCAGCGGGATTTTTCTTCGCATTTAAAACCGAATCTTCCCAAGTTCCATACATCATTTGAGAAGCTCGGTGCAACATAGGTAAAGCCTTGCCAAAATCTTTGTTGCCATATTCGCATAGTCCCATCAATGCAAATGCCTGTGTATCCTTTGAAAGTTCCCAAGCCGTTTCTAAATAGGGCAAGGCTTTGGTATACTGCATCCGATAATGTTGATTGACGCCCTCTTTCTTATACTCGTCGGTGAAACGCTTATACAGCCATTGGTAAGTGTCTCGGTATTCGCGATTGTCATCCTTTTGCTCGGCTTTTTGCAAGGAACGTAATACCCCTCGGAAGGCACGTTGTTGTTCCTTAAACTCAGATTCTTCTAATGCAAGTTCAAATTCGGCCCAGGCTTTGATGTAGTTGAGTTCAACTAATTTTTTATCTTTTTCAAGTCCTTTGGCTGCCTTTTTTAAGGCTTTGTTGTATTTCTTACTCGCAATAGCCGATTTGCTTTCGATAATGCTGAGAGGTTGAGAGAATACGCTTCCTAAAAGGAGCATGAAAAACAAGAAACTGTAATGTTTTTTCATAGATATGGCTATACAAGTTTAGTCAAGCCAAGGTGAAATGCCAAGAATGTTGAAAAGATGGGCAGAATGAAGATACAAATAGGGTTTCGATCGGGTTTTAAACCGAATAAAAACAAGATTTCTTTAGCGGAATAAGTAGAAGGTTTGTGAATCCATACGACGGAAGCCGTCGTTTCCAATTAATTCAATGGTACATACATAAATTCCTTCGATTGCGGGTGAACCATTTGCAAAACCGTCCCATCCTCCTTGTAAATCGTCGGTTTCGAACATCTTTTCTCCCCAGCGGTTATAAATACGCATGTTCATTGATGCGAATCCCTCTAAATAGGGTTTGAAGATATCGTTTGGAGGCGCATCATTGGGAGTAAAAGCATTGGGTATGTAGTATACCGGTGGACAACTGTCAATTAAAACAACTTCGTCTTCAGCATAGCATCCGTCTTGGCTGGTTACACGAACTTTATAACTTCCGGCCAATTGGGCTAATATAAAGGAAGTTTGTTCTCCCCCTGGAGTCCAATAATAGGAATAGCTTGGATTTGATCCTGCGTCTAGTGTTACTGAGATATTGCGACATACAAATCTGTCGGGTCCGAGGTCAACTGTTGGCTTTTCTCCCTGTTTTACGATAGCTGTGGCGTTTACACTCGTGCAGATATTTTTTATATTTACTTGGTAAGTGCCGGCGCGATTTAGGGATAATGTGGAAAGGGTATCGCCTGGTGCGAGTGTAACGTCTGGACTCGTCCAAGTAAATCGGTTGTAAGGTTGGTTATTACCGGCATTTAAAACGAGCATTATACTGGATCCACAAAATACCGTATCGCGTACAGCTGGAATCGGATCTAATGTTTTAGGAATAACCAAGACATACGCCCAATTGGTATCACGGCCACCGCTAGGGAAAATACTGATACAAGTAGCTTTGAATAATCCAGGTGCACGATACCTCACCGAAGGTTCTCTTTCTATTGATGCGACGGGATCTCCCGATTCGAATGTCCATAACCATGCAATACTTTCTTCATTTCCTCCTGTATTAAATTCTCGGAAATTAATGGTTCCATCTACACAAATAGTAACAGACGGCGTTTGTGAATAAGAACGATTTGGCAAAAGGAATGCCATGAAAATAAGAAAAAAGGTTCCGAACGTCGAAGTCAAACGCATGCCACAAAGATAATGATTTGGTACAAATGAGTTGCTTAAGCGGTTTTTATCGTGTGAAGTCTAAAAATCGTCATCGTCGTCGGAATCATGATCCGTATCATCGTGAAAATCATCCGATATCTCTTCATCTATGTCGTCACTATCGTCGTCTTTTTTAGGAGACGTTTTCTTTACAGGTTTAGCCATTTAGTGGACACCTCGAGGCTCATTGGTAGACCATTTTTTAATATTTATAGGATCTTTGAATAACATGGCACTGTCGTTCATGTCTTCCTCAAAGGATTTTTCGGCATTGATGTATAGCCCCAAACGATACATTCCAGGAGCGATGCCTAATTCCTTTAGGCTTACGTTTTCGTTCGCAAAATCTCGACGTGAAATATGAGCGATTCCGTTTTTCAAGGTATAGGTTTTTGTAAATATGGGGTCTTTATCTGGTTGGTATAAATAGATTTTAACTGTAAACTCGGGTGTTCTGTCTAGACTGTTATCGCCGTCAATCAAGACCAAAAAATGAATGCCTTTTATGGTTTGAGTTGCTGCATCATAGCCCTCGAAATATTGATTTTCTTCCAAATTAGAAGGTTAGGTGTTGGTAGGTTTGATATATTGTGCAAGTGCTACTGAAGCCACAATAAGCATGCTAACAAGAGAGATAACGGCTTTTTTATTTCGTCTTAAGGTTTTAATCTAATTCGAAAATATCAAACGGACTGCCAACTTGATATTTTACAGCGACAATTAATAAAAAATCACATTCGTCTGTTGGCAAGTAGAATAGGTGCTTCTCCATCAAAAGGATTTCCACTCCTACCAATACTTTTAACATCCATACCGTTGGCGCGTTTTACGGCGCCGTCGCCAAAGCGATTTCGGACCTTGTCCATGGCTTCGTAAAGCTTAAGCATTTCTTGACTGTCTTCGAACAAGTCAATTTGCAGTCCGCCACTCACCAAATGGCTATACCTTACGCCTACAAGTCTAATTAGTTGTCGCCTTTGGTAGAGTTTATCGAACAATTCTAAGGTTTTGGCAATTAGAGTATGATCGGCACTGGTGTAAGGAATTTTGGCCTGCATAGAATAGGTATTAAAGTCGGTGTAGCGAATTTTAACAGTAACACACGCTGTTAGTTTATGGCCTTTTCGCAGTTGATACGACAGATTTTCCGCCATTGCACTAAGCAGGTTCTTGAGTTTGGTTACATCGATGGTATCGTTTTCAAAAGTGCGTTCGGTACTTAAGCTTTTTCGCTCTTGGTAAGGGATTACAGGCCTCTGGTCAATACCCTGTGCTTTATCCCATAGTTCTAAACCTGGTTTTTGTAGGGTTTTGAATAGCAGCTCTCGCGGCATCTCTTGAACGGTTTTAATGTATTGAATGCCGAGTTGCCGTAGGGTTCTGTATGTAACGGCGCCTACACCGGGAATGGTTTTTACAGAGAGGGGAGAAAGAAAACCTTTTTCCTCTCCATGAGGTACTTGTTTTTGTCCGGCAGGTTTGGCAGTACCGGTTGCTACCTTTGAAACTGTTTTATTCACAGACAGTCCGAAACTTATAGGCAGTCCTGTTTCTTTCTTTATACGCTCTTTAAGTTCTTGTGATAATTTCCAACTTCCGAAGAAACGTTCCATTCCGCTGAGATCTATATAGAATTCGTCGATGCTGCTTTTTTCATATAGAGGTACGGTTTCAGCGATAACATCAGTAACCATGTGGGAATAGTCGCTGTATTTTTGGGAATCTCCCCTAATAAAGATGGCATCCGGACATAGTAATCGGGCTTGTTTCATAGGCATGGCACTATGCACACCATAACGCCGGGCTTCGTAACTGCAACTCGCCACCACGCCCCGTTCGCTGAGTCCACCGATAATAATAGGTCGGTTATTTAATGCTGAATTCTGGAGTCGCTCTACACTCACAAAAAAGGAGTCTAAGTCCATGTGTACAATGCTTCTATCGCTCATTTGTTAATATTATTGACAATTATTTGGCTATAATATAATCAAAAAAAGTCAAGAGTGGAGGGGTGAGAGTTAAGAGTTTAGCGGTTTTACTCTTATATCATAGTTTAACTGTAGGAAAGTTCCCTCTTATCCTAGTGTCTTACGTCCTCGATAAAAACCGCCTTCCCGCCAAACCATTATCCCCACAAACTTGTTACCTCTTAGATGAAACAATTTGTTATAATCGGAGGTTCTACCGGAATCGGACGTGCATTGGCCGAATTGCTGTCCGCTGATGCTCAAATAACTGCAACCTATGCCCATAATCAACCCACACCATTGGCAAATGTCAATTACGTACATTTCGACGTAACTGACCCGGAAAGTGATTTTTCTTGGTTGCCCGATACAATTGACGGACTGGCTTACTGTATAGGATCAATTACCCTAAAACCCTTTGCTAGAATTAAACCTGAAGAGTTTATCGCCGATTATCAAAAGCAAACTCTTGGCGCGATAAAAAGCATTCAGGCGGCTTTGCCAGGTCTTAAATCTGTGGAGCAATCTTCCGTCGTTTTGTTTTCGACTGTGGCCGTTCAAACCGGTTTTCCTTTTCATGCCATGGTAGCAAGTTCGAAAGGTGCCCTCGAAGGACTTACGCATGCGTTATCTGCTGAATTTGCTCCTAAGATTCGGGTCAATGCCATCGCGCCTTCTATCACCCAAACACCCTTGGCTGCGGCGTTACTGAATTCCCCTGAGAAAATAGAAGCTAATGCCAACAGACATCCCTTAAAGAAAATCGGACAGCCCCAAGATATCGCCGAACTCGCTGCCTTTTTATTGTCGGAGAAATCGTCGTGGATTACCGGGCAAATCCATCATATCGACGGAGGAATTTCTAATATTAAGGTATAACTAAACTTACTTACAGTTGTTTTACGGCTCGCTACAGACTCAATTGAATCGTATTTACGCTGATACTACAGTCGCTAAAATGTTGTGAAAAAACCTTGGAACCTACCGGATTTGCCGGTTTACAGTTTGATGACCGAGTGCGAGGGTAGGGTCAATATGAACATTTGTACCTACGTTTCGGCCATGAGTATGTCGCCCAAGCGCTACGCCATAGGCGTGTATTACAATACCAAAACCATTGAAAACATTCAAAAAGGCGGCAAAATCGTGCTGCAATTATTGTCGCAGAATCAGTGGCCCGTGGTACGGAACTTCGGACAAAAAAGTGGAACGACTTTCGATAAACACGATTTCCTGAGCCGCAAAAACAAAGGCGATACCCAACATCCGCACAAACAACCTTATGTGTGCACTCGTTGGCACGATTTTATAGTTCTGAGTAACGCCTTAGCTTATGTGGAATTGGAGGCGGTTTGGCACCAATCTGCAGGCGACCACGAACTCTATCTATTTGATGTGAAAAGACACCAAACCTTGAGTGAAGAGGCCCCATTGCGGGTGTCGGATCTCAGAGAAAATGGACTGGTACGAATATGAAATTTAGCGAAGAAGACTTAGACAGAATTATCGAAATGGCCTGGGAAGATCGCACGCCTTTCGATGCTATTGAAGTGCAATTTGGCGTAAGTGAGGGAGAGGTAATTCGACTTATGCGACAGAATTTGAAACCGTCAAGTTTTAGATTATGGCGGAAACGGGTTAATTCCGGCGTTTCACAAAAACACCGCGCAACCCGCAATCCCGAAATTGAACGATTTCGCTGTAGCCGACAGCGACAAATTTCTAATAATAAAATTTCTAAGCGATGATCGAAACGAATTACGAGAAAATATTTGCGAAAATCGCCAATATTGACCCGATTAAATATGGGAAAACGCGAAATTTCCTTTGGGGAAATGTATCACAGCTATCGCCTTATGTTGCGCGAGGTGTCATTTCCACAAAAGAAATCGCAAATTCGTTAATCGAACGGGGCTTTAAAGTATATCAAATAGAACGCCTGCTGCAACAACTTACTTGGCGTGATTATTTTCAGCGAACCGCTCAGCGATTTCCTGATTTATCGAACCAAAACGTAAAAAACGACCCCCATCATTTCAAGTCAACCGGAATTTCCACGGCTTTGCTGCAGGCCGATACCGGTATCGATGCCTTGGATGAAGGAATTGAACATTTGTATGAAACGGGTTGGATCCACAACCATATGCGTATGTATCTGAGTATGCTACATACCAATATCGCCCGTTGCGATTGGCGCAGCGGTGCCCGATGGATGTACTATCATTTACTCGATGCCGATATGGCTTCTAACGATTTGAGCTGGCAGTGGGTCTGTGGGGCCAATTCGCACAAGCAATATGTAGCCAACCAAGAAAATATCAATAAGTATTCCGGATCTAAACAGGTACGAACATTTTTAGATGTGGAATATGAGGCATTCTCAGGAATGACAATTCCCGATATTTTACGAGAAACTGAAGCCTTAAAAATGACGCCTACAAGTGCGTCTGTATTGGAATTACGAGAAACGGATTCTATTTTGTTTCCTGAGGAAATCCAAGTTAACGATACGAAGTCTGTTCTGCTTTATTCTTGGAATAATCTCGATCCAAAATGGAGAAGAGAAGAAACCCACCGCCGTATTCTTCTTTTAGATTCTGAAGAATTTGAAAGAAGGCCTATTTCGCTTAGAACCCTTGAATTCGTTTTAGCACTTTCCAAAAATATAGGGGGTATTGAAATTGTTTTTGGTACATTCAAAGACCTTCAGGAGAAACTACCCGATCATTCATTCATTTATAAAGAGCACCCCACTCAGTTAGGATGGACGGGTACAGAGGATTCTCGAGATTGGATTTTTCCCGAAGTCAGTCAGTATACCTCTTCATTTTTCGGCTATTGGAAAAAATGCGAAAAATACCTGAAGCAATTTTAGTAAATATCACCACATGCACATCACAAAAAACGACATTATCGAAATGGATCAGCGCTACCGCGCTTCGTTCATTAATTCTCTTGGTGGATTCAAAAGTTTGATTTTGGTTGGTACCGCCGATAGCAATGGCGCAAGCAATTTGTCGGTTTTGAATTCCTTGTTTCATATTGGCGCCAATCCGCCGCTTTGTGGTATGATTTTCAGACCCGATGTGGCCGAGCGGCATACTCTAGATAATATATTGGATACCGGTTGGTATACCATCAATCATGTAACCGAAGCGATTTATCAGGCAGCTCATCAAACGTCTGCACGCTATCCAAAAGAGGTATCGGAATTTGATGTAGTTGGATTAACCCAAGAATGGCATGCAGAACGCAAAGTTCCTTTTGTGACAGAAAGTAGGGTGAAATGGTTGATGCAATTTCGAGAGAAGCATGATTTAACCATAAATGGTACTCATTTGGTAATTGGCGAAATTATGGAAGTACACATTCCAGATGAAGCGTTGCAATCGGATGGATTTGTGGATTTAGAAGCCGCTGGTACCATTACTTGCAGCGGATTAGACTCGTACCATAAAACAGAGAAATTATCACGATTGAGTTATGCTAAAGTGGATACCTGGCCACGGGATATTTAATTGTCAATTGTTAATGGTAAATGAGATGTTGCTACAGACGCAGATATGGATCATTCGAGCGATTACAAAAGGGTTTTAGTTTATATTAGTTTGAATTATGAAGGGAGTTAAGAAACAAAATTTACCGGAGAAAACATGTCTGCCGCCCACGATGGGCCAGCACCAGCTATCCCTGTTATAGCATCAAGTGCACTCTTTTGTTGAGGAAATTTTGGAGACAAAAGTCCCGCAGTAATATTCGGCCCTCCGAGCGCAAGCGATGT
>JALRKL010000111.1 GCA_023268875.1 Bacteroidia bacterium | reverse complement strand
CTTCACTCAAGCAGTTTTTTATTGGCGGGACAACCAGAACAGCCCAACCATTTAAATCACCGCCTAAAAAGCAATTGCTTTTTGGCTATTAGCCACCACATGGTCCAACTCATCTCTGGCAATTAATTCGATTACATCTCGAAGAGTTTTTGGCTCACATTCATCACGGGCAGCCCACATATTTCCCTCTTTTCTCCAATAGGCTGTTGCAATCGGAGTTACGGGCTGCTGCAACCATTCCTCTGGCTGCTCCAGAAGCATGCGCCGGTACGTTTTGACAGCTTCGGCCTCAACAGCTTCTCCAAGCAAAGAGGCCAACTCGTGATCCAACAAGGTAGTAAGAGCAAATACCCAATACGATTATGGCGTCACTTTTATAGGAAATATCAAGGATTTGAAGATTACCGACTATCAATTGCGTTCGGAAGAGCTTTGGGTTCGACTGTTTTTGGGCGGTGATTTAAAGGTACAGTTAAAGGCGTTATAAACTTCCCTCGAAAGCAGTAAAACAAAAAGGGAGGCTAAAAGCCCCCCTTTTGTTTTTTACTCATTCTATCGATTTAACCAATTTTTTCAATTAGGTCGGCTACGCGAGCGCTGTAACCTGTTTCGTTATCGTACCAACCTACTACTTTAGCCGTGTTGCCAATAACTTGTGTAAGCTTGGAGTCGAAAACACAGCTGTGTGGGTTTCCAACGATGTCGATGCTTACGATTTCGTCTTCTGTGTATTCCATTATACCTTTTAAGCTGCTATCTGCTGCGGCTTTCATGGCGGCGTTAATTTCGGCTACAGTTGCTGGTTTTTTCAAATTAACAGTGAAGTCAGTAACAGAACCATCTGGAATAGGAACGCGCATAGCGTTTCCGTTTAATTTACCAGCCAAATGCGGCAATACCAATCCAACTGCTTTCGCAGCACCTGTGCTTGTAGGTACAATGCTATAAGCAGCGGCTCTTGCACGACGTAAGTCTTTGTGAGGTGCATCTTGCAAGTTTTGGTCTGCTGTATAAGCGTGAATGGTGGTCATGAAACCTTCTTCGATTCCGAAGTTTTCATCTAACACTTTAACCATAGGAGCCAAACAGTTGGTAGTACAAGAAGCGTTACTCATAACGGTTTCTGAACCGTCTAAAATTTCGTCATTAACACCTAAAACAATGGTTTTTAAATTACCAGTGGCAGGAGCTGAAATAACTACTTTTTTCGCGCCGGCAGTAAGGTGCATGCCTGCTTTTTCGTCTGAAGTGAAAATACCGGTACTTTCTAATACTACATCTACTCCTAAATCTCCCCAAGGTAGGGCTTTTGGATCTCTTTCCGCATAAATTCTAATAGGGTTTCCGTTGATGATTAGGTGATTGTCATCATGAGAAACAGTACCCGGAAAACGACCGTGTACAGAATCGTATTTTAACAAATGAGCCAAGGTGGCATTGTCTGTTAAATCGTTAATAGCAACAACTTCTACACCGGGCTTTTGCAATAAAAATTTAAATGCATGGCGACCGATACGACCGAATCCGTTAATGGCTACTTTCATTTCTTAATAGGGTATTAGTTAATGGTGTTACAAAAATAAGAGTATTTTATTTAACCTCTTGGTTTTAGGGGACGAATTTCTAAATTAACATTATGAAAATTCTTTGGTGTTTGAAGCGAAAATAGAATCTGCGCGGCTACATCCTCAGGCATTAACATATTGTCATGGGCCGTAATGTTTTCTGAATGGCGAAAGAAATCGGTTTTTACCGATCCTGGATATACACAGGTTACTTTAACACCAAAGTCACGCACCTCTTTATATAGTGCGTCGCTAAATCCGCGAACTGCGAATTTAGTAGCACAATAGCCCGAAACCTGCTGGTATCCTTCAAGTCCAGCTATAGAAGCAATATTTATGATATGTGCTTCTCCGCTTTTTTTCATTGACGGAAGTGCCAAACGTGTGGCATAAAACAAGCCTGTTACATTTGTATTAAACATTTGGTGCCACTGCTCTAATGGCAATTCCTCGCAATATCCAAAATAGCCCAAGCCGGCATTGTTTATGAGTACGTCTACTTGACCGTGTTTCTCTAAAATGGTGTTAAAAGCGGTTTCTAATTGTTCGAATTCTTGAACATCTGCATGCAAACACGTGTAGTTTTCGTGTTTCGTTGAGCAACCACTGCGGCAAAGACCGTATACAATAGCCCCTGCTTCTAGTAACTGTTGTACACAATGGTACCCGATTCCTTTGTTTGCGCCGGTTACAACGGCAATTTTATTTTCTAAGTTCATGGTGCTTTATAAGTTCGTTAATAGATAATTCTGGGTTTTCCCAAGAAAATGGAAAGGACTCAATACGATGGGCGTTTTTCTCGGAACCATAGGTATAGGTTTTGTCGTAGTACACCAAAAGCGTTTCCATCCATTCATGCATTTTGCCTTGATTTAACATTTCAATGGCAAAATTGGCGTGCTGACCGCCAAGTTTTTTTCGAAGAATTTCGGTTCTTTCTGCCAATTGTGAGGGCTCAAAATGACCGTATTCAATCAATAG
>JALRKL010000207.1 GCA_023268875.1 Bacteroidia bacterium | reverse complement strand
CGTCAGTCGATTTTTAATCTATATTTTTGTTCTATGAATGCAAATTACAAGCAGCAAACCTACTTGATTTCCGGGATCCTGCTATTGGCCATTGGGTTATTATGGCTTTTCAAATCTGTTGGTATTGAGCTGCCTGAACATTTAATTTCCCTACCAACATTGGTAATGATTACAGGATTGGTGATTTTAGTAAAATCCCAATTTAAAAGTGAATCGGGTTGGATTGTATTTTCTTTTGGCTCGGTTTTGCTAATGAACCGGCTAATTCCCGATCAAAATCTATTACAAATTGGCACGGCCAGTATATTAACAATTTTAGGTGCATATTACATTCTTCGATATTTCACGGATGGGAATGAATCAGGTCAAAAAAACTTATGATTTACAAAATATTAAGTTTGGCATACTATTTGCCCTTTCATTAAGCATAACGTAAAAAACACATACTTGATGAAACCATTAATTTTTATAATAGCCTTGTTTAGTTTGCAAATAGCAAGTGCGCAATTAGTTGTGGATGTGGCGGATTTTGCCAATAATCCTTCAAAATTTAATGGTAGAACCATTGTATTGCGCGGTGTTAATGTTTCAAAGACTACGGGTTCTACTTTGCAACTCTCAGGGCCAAAAACTACTTCTTCACAATCACCTACTGGCTCTTTGAATCCCAGTGGTGGCGCCATAACTTCGGGCACGGCAATAGTTACGCCCACAACCACGGGTCAAACACTTACACTGAACGCAGGAGCTTCGCAAACCGCAGTATCAACGGCAACAACGGGTGTAAGAGCTGGAAATTGCACACCACCTCGCAATTGGGAAATTCTAATTGTTGAAATTCCGAACTATAATGGTTGCTTTACCATATATAATAATATGGCAAAAAATATCCCTAACGGGCGTAAGGTAAATGCCGATATAACTATCTACGTTAACACAAACTTTATGAACCGAATTGCTCGGGTCAAATTGAATTAAATCAATTATGAAAAATATACTTCTTTTACTTATCAGCATTTTATTTTCGTTTAACATTTTTGGGCAAATCAAAGTTACGCCTGCGGAATTTGGGCGTAGGCCTCAATTATACCAAGGTAAAACGATTCTTCTAAGCAATATTCCTATTATAATTGATTCTGAAGAGGACAACCAGGAAAACAACAGATTAAAGGATAAAACTACATCAACCGGACAAAAAAAAAGCCAACAAAATTCATCTCACTTGTCAAATGAACCTAATTGTAGACCTCCGAATGGTTGGAATATTATAAAACCTCAAATTGTAAATTTAAATCGGCCGTTGTGTTTTGCCATTAATTCAAAAATATACAATCGATTACCCAAAGATATTATGCTAAATTGCGAAATATTATTAGAGGTGGATATACGTGGAATTTGCAAAATCAACAGAATACGAGTTAGACGATAAAGGGTATGGAATTTTTATAAATACGTGCTCAAAGGATATTAAGGATAGGGTCAATAATACCAAAATTTATTTGTCACCCATTTTTTTTAAATACAAGGTAGTTCTTCTATTCTGCTTATGTTCCTCATCTGTACACGTTATGCCATCAATACAATGGTTAATAGGGAATTCCTCTCCATATCCATGTACTATTATTTGTTGCATATCAACACCGTAGAATATCAAATATTCTTTAATGAACTCTGCTCGATTTCGCGAGAGATCTCTATTGAATTCGGCTGAACCACGACAATCTGTGAAACTACTAACGTCTAAAGACCAGTCCTTACGTCGTTTCAATAATTCAACAACAATCTGCAACTCTAATTCAAACTTAGCATCACAAATAATACCATCTTCGGGATATAATAAGGTTCTCAATCTAAAATTCGAGTAAAGCGATGAGTCGCTCACATTCTTAGCTATTTCCAATCTGATCGAATCATTTAAAAGTAAAAAATTCATACCACCTTGAATATCAGAATATACAACCACATTGCTGTCCGATTTTTTCCTTTCTGACATTGCAGCAGAAATTCTGTCGTCCCTTAAGTATATTTTGGGCTTTTCTGATTCTTTTTTAATAGCTTCACCTAGGAAAAAATCGGTTATCTGCTCACGACTTAATGGGATATATTTCAATTCCGGGTTTGAATCATAGGCTTCAGACGACCAATATAAAATACCATCAAAATAACGAACTCCATAATCATTGTTATTGGAATTAATTTTAGAGCCCGCGTTTACCAGGCGATTATTAATCAAATCAAAAAAGTAAATATCATTCCCTCCGTAACCCACATGACCTTCGGTTGCGAACGCAATAATATCATCAGTAATAAAACAGGGATCAAAATCTGACATCAATGTATTTGCGGCCTCACCAATCCCATATGGATTCACCATCTTAGGTGCTTTTTCATCACTCCATTCAATATCACAAACGTAAATATCCGATTTGCCCAAGCCCCCCATCATATCACTACAAAATAGTCCCTTTGTTTGAGATTCGTTCATAACAAAACCAGAAAGGTTATGCTGCCAAAGTTGCTCATTCATAGGCTCTAAGGTGTATTTACCCACTTTAGGATCGTTGTAGAATCTAAAAATATCTAATAGATACACATCACTATCGTTAACCAACCTATGATTGGTGGTTACATACATATTTCCGAAAGAATCTATATGACTTAACTCAAAGTGCCGATTTAGATATTGATTTTTTATAATTGTACCCTGAACTCCAAAAGAATCAATCCAGTTCTCAGCCTTCATTATTTTTGCATATGGCAAGCCATCTGCCAAATCATAAGAAGACATCAAGCCTGTATTCATCGCCTTCCGCTCATGAAAATACCAGTCACCATTTACAGGATCTTTAACCGGTAAAAAATGGGCATTTGAATTTTGGAAAGTACGAATTTGAGCCATAGGTAATTCATTGGTGAGAGGTTCTGTTTCTTCAAGGAATATACTACCAGGCTGATTCAATATTGGATATCCTGCAAAAGATTGCAACTTCAACTCCGATACCAAGCTATCGGCTTTGGAATATTGCCCCATCCTTCTGAGCAGGAGGGCATGATTTATCTGATCCGTTGGATTACTTTTCGCCGGAAATCTCTTAAAAAGGCGATCGTATAATTTAGCAGCCGTATCGTTTTGTCCTAGTTCGGTAAATGCTACTGCCAATGCACGAAGTTCTAGGGCCGATTTTACTTTTTTGATATTTTTATACGAATTTACTGCTTCCTGATATTGCATTTTCGCCACCAATTCGGTAGCGCGCAAGTCGGGTTGTCCCCTTTTGGAAATGCTCGTCGGAAGCTCTACCGCGGCCAAATGAAATAATATCCAAATAAATAAATACTCTGGTCTTAACATAACTACTTTTAATAATGTCTTGGCAAAACCTTCTTCTTTTGACGGTCAAAATCTAATTGGTAACTCAATCCAAACTCGGTAGCATTAAACGGGGTTTGTTCATCGTATATTTTACCAAATTCATAACTGTAAAGAACATAGAAATAATCATTTACTTTCAAACGTGCCAGCAATGCATGAGATCCGGTATTTCGATAGCCATAACCTATGTTCAACAAATCTTTGTATAAAGCATAAATGTTAACATCATACACTACCGGAAGGCCTTCATAAATCCTTGTTTGAACAGTTGTTTTGAGTGAAAAATAATCCCCAATTGGCTGCACATAGCCTATATTCACCAAATAAAAACTGCGTGCATTATATCCCAAGTTTACATTGTCTATAATCCTATCGTTTACCAACGCAAATTGCGGCATAGACATACCTATAAAATATTGCTTACCATAAAGCATAATCCCACCTCCAACCATGGGAGAATTAAAACTATAGTCATTTCCTACTTGAGCTAAATCACCTATTTCGGAAGCAACCAATTGAGAAATTCTCATGTTAAAGGAAAAGACTCCTGTTCGAATACCAGCTGAAACAAAAACATTCTTTGCCAATTGTTTATGGTAGGTCAAATCCAAAGAATAACTACCCATATTCAAAGGAGATGCAAATTTAAATTCGCCTACTTTTAAACTTTGAAAGTTTGCACCAATAGCGAAATCTTTATTAACGGGTGCTTGAAATGCCAAGCCCGTATAGGTTGGGCTCCCTGGGAAATTGGCCCATTGAATCCTAGAAACCGCATCCAACTGCAGGCGGCGATTAATACCGTTGTACGCAGGATTCTGGATACTAGATACCAAGTCATAGTTCGAAAGCAAACCGGCTTGTTGAGAAAACAGCGATTGGATACTCATTCCAAAACACAATGTGAGAACGACTAAAGTGCTTTTGATATTAAGGCTTGATATAAACATTTCCTTTAGTTTGAGGTTTGACATATTTCGATTGTGAAGAATCTGCTTTGTTGTGATCAAGAATATAGAAATATATTCCCTCTGGAAGTATTATCCCCTGAGTAAATCCTGTTCCTTGTTGATTCGTGCCATCCCAATCATTTTGATAGGCCCCATTACTTTTAAATACTATTTGACCCCATTGATTGAATACAGTTAGTTGAGCATCCGGAAAGTTCTTCATTCCCTTGATGAATAATATATCGTTTACATTATCTCCATTTGGCGTGAAAATCTCAGGAACAAATGTGTGTGGATCAACAAAATCGAGTAACTCGTTACTTTCTTTATCCTCCATTCCTTCAACGGCATCCGGCATCTCATCATCATCAGAGTCTAAGTCTAAATAATTGGGAATACCGTCGCGATCAAAATCATCTAAGGTTTCAACATAATCTTCTATACCGTCTCCATCGCTATCCAAATCTAAGAAATTCGGTATGCCATCCCTATCAGCATCATCATCGGTTTCATCGACATCCATAATTTCATCACCGTCTGAATCATCGTCTAAATAATTCGGATAAAAGTCAAAATCCTCATCATTAGATGTTTCTGTCTCATCAGTTATCCCATCTGAATCACTATCTAAGTCTACATAGTTGCGCTTCCCATCAAAGTCAAAATCATAGGGAGGACCATCGTAATAATCCCCAAATACCCCATTGTAACCATCAGCTATGTCTTTTATTCCATCCTTATCTGTATCAAATCCATCATTCCGGCCATCATTATTCTCGTCGATGTAATATAGATAACTTTCTTCAATATCATAAATTCCATCATTGTCAGAATCAATATCATAAGGATCTAAAATACCATCACCATCCGTATCAGGCGGTGTTAGGATTGAACCATCAAAAAGTAATCCAGTCCCTGAAGTGTCATCACCTCCAGCTTCCCAAACATCATTTATTCCATCATCATCTGAATCTAAATCTAGGCAATTAGGAGTACCATCTCCATCTAAATCCGCATATGTCTCTATTAAATCGGGTATACCATCTCCATCGGCATCCATGTCTCTTGCATCTATTATACCATCTCCATCGGTATCTTTCGAAGTTTCTAAAAAATCAGAGATACCATCTCCATCACTATCATTATCTCTGTAATCGGGTATTCCATCACCATCCAAATCAGGTTGGTTTGGATAACCTTCTATTAAATCAAAAATCAAATCGTTATCCGAATCAGAATCTCGGTAATCAAACTCACCATCATTATCTGTATCAGCAGGTAAATTATTTAAAAAAGGTTGCCCTTCAACTAAATCAGGAATTTCGTCATTATCACTATCATTATCTAAATAATCTAATATTCCATCTCCATCAGTATCATCTTCACCTTCAATGCTATCAATAATCAAGTCATTATCAGCATCACTATCTATCCAGTTTCCGTAACCATCATTATCTGTATCGATTTGACCTTCTATCTCGTCAAGTATCCCATCGTTGTCTGAGTCTAAATCCAACCAATTCCCGATCAAATCTCCATCTATATCAATGGCAGTTTCGATTGAATCAGATATTCCATCATTATCAGTATCTAAATCTAAAAAGTTCCCAATTCCATCTTGATCAAAGTCATACTCAGTTTCCAGAAAATCAATAATTCCATCTTCATCTGAGTCTAAATCTCTTGTATTAGCAATACCATCCTCATCAAAATCTATTAATATTTTCTGCTTGTTATTTTCGATGATATCTAATATCAAATCGTCATCAGAATCTAAATCTTTATAATCTGGCACATTATCATTATCGGTATCTATTTCCGAATATCCAAGTGCATCATTGGAGAGTACGGGAATACCCCAATAGTTAACTACCACTCTTCCCACTCCAACAGTTCCATTCCTGTCTGGATCAAAACCGTTAACTTCAAATACATCTAATATACCATCACCATCCGAATCCGTGTCGTAAATATTTTTTAATCCATCCCGATCAAGATCAAGTAAAATATTTAAACCACTATTTTCATGAACATCCAGAATACCATCATTGTCAGAATCCCTATCTCGGTAATCTGGAACTCCATCACCATCAAAGTCTAAAGCACGCTCAACATAATCTGGTATGCTATCTCTGTCTAAATCTCCTACCTCTACAGCAACATCCGCAAGATAATTTTTAGAACGATTACCTGATTTATCCAACGCAAAGACTTCAACAAAGTTATTTCCAATATCAGCAACAGTGAATACCTTCTTCGTTAAATAAATGCCCTGCAAATCGCAATTGTCTATCACTGAGTTTACAACTTCTTCAACGGATAGAAATGCTTTACCCGCAGTATCAATATATATAACAGCTGGTTGCGTTATTATTTTTGGAGAAACCGTATCAATTACATTCACAATAAACGGTTGAGATGATGAATTTCCAGAGGGATCCAGAGCATTTAGGGTTATAATATTTTTACCTAATTGAGAACAATCAAATATAGAATCACTAAACTTCAAGGAAGTAATTCGACAATTATCTGAACATTTACTCGAGAACAAATCCACTGAAATTATTGCCAATCCATCCGAATCGAGATATACAACCTGGTTTTCTGTATATAAACGAGGAGATAACGTATCTCTAACTTGAATAGAGAGCACTCCTATACTGCTATTGTTAGACGTATCGGAAATGGTATACAGTATCAACTTATTTCCTACATCAGAGCAATCAAAATCATATTGACTTAAAGTTCGCTTATTGATCTTGCAGTTATCGGAACTCCCATCGTCAAAATAATCAGGACCCACCGAACTTTTCCCAATACTATCTAAATAAATAACTCTAGCCGAGGCACGTAAAATGGGCTTTATGGTATCTAATACCGTAACCTCAACGAGTGAAACCGTTTTATTTCCGCTCACATCATAAGAGGTAAATTCGATGGTATTTTTACCTAAATCGGAACAGCTGAAACGATCTTTGCTCAAAGTAATCTTATCGATTCCGCAGTTGTCAGCACTACCATTGTCAACATCGAAAGAAGAAAGTAGGGCAAAACCATTGCGATCTAAATAGGTGACAGTATTACGAACCTTATTTAGAGGATTTGAGGTGTCTTTTACTGTAACAGAAACTCTAGAGGATGCAGTATTCCCACTTAAATCGGTCAGTGTGTATAAAACTGAATTTGTTCCTAAATTCCCGCAAGTAAATACTGATTGGCTTAAATTGCGAGTGGATATTTTACAGTTATCTGTACTGCCATTATCGATATCCGTGGGACTAAGAACCGCAAACCCATATTGATTTAAAAATAATGTTACCGGCTTAGTCTTAAGCACGGGTGCAAAAGTATCACGGACTGTTATACGAACAGACTGAGTAACCTTATTCGCTGACTTATCAGAAATGGAAAAATCTATGAAATTTGTTCCTAGTTCGCTACAATCGAAGTTTGACTGACTGATTTGGTAACTTGTAATTCCACAATTATCTGTACTCTTATCATCTACATCTGCGGGGGTAATAGTTACAGAACCTGAGGAATTTAAATAAAGTATCCTATTTTGGTATCGCAATACAGGCTGAATAGTATCAAGCACACTAACTGTTTCAGATGTTATTGTTGAATTACCTGTCACGTCTTTAGCAGTAACAGTAACCGTATTTTGACCTAAATGCGTACAATCAAAATCTACTTGAGATGCCACCCACGAATCAATACCACAGTTATCTGTGCTGTTATTATTTAATGAGGCCGATTTTAATTTGGCTAAACCAAGGTTATCTAAATAGATGCTAGCAGCTTTGGTGTTCAAACTGGGCTTAATAGTATCAACCACCGTAACTGTGCAAGTTTGAATTGTTTGATTGCCTTTTTGGTCAGTAGCGGTCACCGTGACTATATTCGGTCCTAAGTTTTGACAATCAAAAGATTTTGGAGTAAAAGTAGTACTGGCTATTCCACAATTATCAGAGATTCCGTCATCTATATCTGAGAGCGAAATACTCAACGTGCCTCCCGAATTGACATAGCGTGTAATGTTCTTAATTTTAACTAAAGGCTTGACGCTGTCTTCATAATCAATTGTAAACCCAACCGTATCACTGCATTTATTTTTATCGACAACCCAAGCTATAAAACTTCCTGTTGACAGTTTAGAAAAGCTATTAGAAGATTGCAAACTTCCTTGATTCAAACGATACTGATATAGAGAAGAACCTCCAGATGAAATGAAGGAAACAGTTCCCGATTCATCCGTTAAACAGATATTATTGGTTAATTTATCCACCCTTATATCTAATAAATCGGGTTCAATAATTACAGAAGAATCGGTGAAGGTACACTGATTTGCATCAGTGATTCGGTAAATGTATTTACCCTTATCAACACTGACTACATTTTGGGTTGCTGCATATAATGACCCCGCTGTATCGATCCATTCGAAACTGTACGGAGTAGTACCCCCAGTTATATTTAGGCTGAAAGAACCTTTTTGTCCGAAACACTGCGGCTGAGTAAGATTATTTGTTGCTTTTAATTCTTGGGGCTCTGTAATTGAAACTACCCCGGAATCCTTACAATTATTCTGATCGCTCAAAATTACCTTGTAATTCCCCGCCTTTAAATTCTTGTTTGAAACATTGGAAGAAGTGAATCCTGAAGGCCCGGTAACCTTATAAAACCAAGGGAAAGTTCCACCAGAAGCTAAAAGAGTTAAACTCCCATCATCGGCAGAATTACATGAAACATTCGTAGACGTATAAGTTAAATTCAAAGATTGCGGAGTTGTAATTGAATACGTTCTCGATACGTTACACGCATTACTATCGGTAATATTAACTGTGTATACCCCAGCCGAAAGTGAGTCAATATCTTGAGATTTAGCACCTGTTGACCAAGAGTAAAAATAAGGTGGGGTGTTTCCTGATACGGATAAGTCAATTGCCCCAATTAGGTTTCCAGCACACTTAATATTCGTAATTTGATGTGAAATTAACCAATTAGCTGGCTCACCTACGATAGCAGTGTCGGATTTGCTGCACCCGGAAGAGTCGATTAACGTAACTACATATGTACCCGCAGTCGCATTTCTAATTTTTGAAGAACTTGAAAAATAATTATTTGGTCCAATCCAATTATAAACATAAGGCATTCTTCCTCCATTTACGGTTGTAGTTATTTCGCCATCGGCACCTCCATAACATAATGCATCCTGGATTGAGGAAATTTGCAAGTATATTGCGGTTGGCATAATTATTTGAGTTTGAGCCACGGCAGTGCACCCAGAATTTATATCAGTTACTTTCAAATTATAAATACCACTTACCAAATTCTGAATTTTTGAATTTGTAGAAATATACGCATTTGGGCCAGTCCATGCATATTCAGTACTACTACCATTTGTAATTAAAACGGCTTCTGCTTTTCCATTTTGCTGACCGTTACAAACCACATCCGTTTTGGCAATACTTACCTCAAGTGTATCCTTGTAAAGTACCTTGAAGATGGAATCAACTGTGCATCCCTTTGAATCTTTTAATTGTACAGAATAACTACCCCTTAATAAATGATTTATTGCAGATGAATTAGAACTCCATCCATTTCCATCAGACCATTTGTAGGTGTAGGTGGCCGTTCCACCACTCCCCACAACAGAAATAGCCCCATCTTGCTTGTATGAACATGTGGCATGGGTATAAGTAGGTGTTATTTTCAAAGCAGATGGTTCAGAAATGATTACTATTAAGGAATCTATATCTCCAACGCTGTCTATCACGTAATACTTGTACGAACCCGCCATAAGAGCACTATCTATAAACTGTACGGTATCGGTAAGTAACGTGGAATCGGTTCCATTTATGTATAAATAAGGAGATGTTCCTCCGCTTGCTTTTAAGGTTGCCGACCCGTCTGAACCACTGTTACACGTAACCTGTTTACTCGATATTGATTGCAACCTTAATGCCTGTGCATTAAGATTCAAAACCGTACATCCGAGAATCAAAAGGCCAAAAATATGCTTGATATAGTTGTAGTTTCTCATCGGATAATCGCTATTTTTTCGTTGAACTGAGATTGATTTCCATACATATCTTTTACCACTAAATTTATTTGGTAGTTACCCATGGGCAGTGGTACCCCGTTGTTCATTAATTTACCATTCCAACCAGCTTCAATTTTGTCAGATTCAAAAACTTTTATTCCATCTTCGGTGTAAATCTGCCAATTAGCTGTTTTTATCGAATGGTGATTCCCACGAATATGGTAAACATCATTAATTCCATCCTCATTCGGAGAGAAAGCCGTTGGTAGTAGAATATTAAAATCTGGCCATACCCTCAAAATGCGCGAGGATGTATCAAAACAACCTTCTGAAGAGGATACAACCAATCTTACCTGATAATCACCTGTATCTTGATAGGTATGATACACCTCGTATTCATCGTATACAAAATCGCTTCCATCGCCAAAATTCCACTCAAGTGAAGCCGCATTTACACTTGAATCTAAGAATCCTACATTATTTTTTAATATTGTAGGCCTATCTGTTAAAAATGAAATACCAGCCTCAGGGTTTGGATATATCTCAATACTATCAATAAATTTCGCAAAACACCCTTTATCAGAGCGCATTGCCAAGCTTATATAATGTATTCCTGGTTGTCTATACTTATGTTTTGGTAAGCTATCATTAAAATTCGTTCCGTCGCCCATATTCCAGAGGTAAGAAACAACCTCACCGGATACAATCTTTGAATTCGATTCCAAATCAATCGGTATATTCATACAACTTGGTTCAACATTTAAAAATGCTTCTGGCGTTGGATTTACCCGAACGATCAATAAAGCTGTATCCGCACATAAAGAATCATTCTCAACAACCAACGCAACATTATATTCCCCGGCATCCCAATAATCTTGAACTATGTTATTACCTGAACCAAATGTTCCATCACCAAAATCCCAAAATGCAGAATGTTGATTGAACTGTGAGGAAAGATTAGAGAAAATAAATTCGTTTTTTTCCAAACACTGCTCATTGTTGTTAACCCTAATCCTCGCTTTCGGCACCTCATTGGAGATAGCAATAGAACTTATAGTATCTGAACAATCGTATTCGCTGTATACAACTAATCTTATGATATACTTACCTGGTAAATTAAATGTTGGATGTAATGTGTCATTGTTATTAATAACTTTCTTATCAAATAACCATTTGTTTGAAGATCCCAATTCTTTAGGCGAAGCGTCGATGTATTCAAATTTTTGATCGTTATGACAATTTGATAATGGCCCATGTTCGAGAACTGCAACTGGCATCTTCGCCACCCGCACTGATACGGAACTAGTGTCCAAACATAAATTCTCTGTTGTTGTAATTAAAGTAACTTTAAAGTTACCAGTGTCTCCAAACTGGAAATGATTCGGTGAAACTATAAATTGTGTATCTGTATACACGCCTCCGAAATCCCAAGACATTAAAGAGAATGACGCTCCGTCAACTTTCGATTCATTAATAAATGTGAAATCGTTGCCAAACAAACATTGTATAGAATCGAATACATCAATCTTCGACTCTCCCTGTGGATAAACGGTTAATGTTTGCACACTTGAGTCCATGCATCCTTCCGAAGTACGCCCCACTAACTTTAACTCATATTTCCCGGGTTCAGCAAAACTGTGCTTGAAATTTAAAACAGCAAAATTGTAACCGTCAGTGGAATTCCAATTGTAATCAATTTTTTCTGTTCCATTATACGTAGAATTATTCGTCGCTCTAAATTCATTTCCTCTTTGACACAAGACAGTGGTATCTAAAGTGAAGGCAATTTGTGGAATTTCCGTAATCCTAACTTTTTGACTAATTGTATCACTACACCCAAAAGCTGTGGACGAAACTAACTGAACAGAAAACGCCCCGGCCTTCGAATACGAATGTCGTCCCGTATTGTTATACGAATAACTAACGTCGCCGTAATCCCAAAAACTTTTAAGACCTCCATAATTAACAATGGATTTATTTTCAAAAATGAAGTCATTATCATTTAGACATTGAACCGAATCATTAATAATAAAGTTTGCAAGAGCCTGCGGATAAACCTGAATAATTTTATAATTAGAATCAATGCAAGACTGAGAAGTAGTTACTTTTAAGCGAATAACATAAATACCATCATCGGAATATGTATGTGCGGGATTTTCTGCGTTTGAAGCGTTTAAATCCCCAAAATCCCAGGAACTCAGATAGGTACCTTCACTAAGGAGAGTATTATTTTTTAATTCAAATTTATTACCCCTTAAGCATTGATTATCATCATTTACATCAAATAGCGCTTGAGGGTCGGGATGAACTATTACATTTTCACTTGTAGAATCTTCACATCCAAAATTAGTTACCGCGTACATTGTAACCTTATAAATGCCCCCTGAATTATACTTTACCATTGGATTTACCCCAACCGAACGCCCTCCATCCCCAAAATTCCAATTGTATTTCAGGCTTCCGTATGTTACAGTGCTATTATTAGTAAAAGTAAATTGATTCGTTCCCAAACATTGCGATGTATCGTCAACAGTAAATCCGACATTTGGTTGAGGGTATACTATTACAGATTTAAATAAACTATCCACGCAACCCATACTTGACTCTACGTACAATTGGACTTTAAAAGTATCATCCTTTAAATATTTCCATTGGGGATTTACTGAATTGCTGCTATTTCCATCCCCAAATTCCCAACGATAACTAAGAGTACCACCCTCACTGGAAATTGACGAATGGTTATTGGCCTCGTAACGATTATTGACTAAACATTGGAATGGTGATTTGATTGTGAAGGATGGTAAGGGTTGCGGGAACACTCTAACACTTTGAATCTGACTATCCAAGCAACCCAAAGCCGTTCGCCCTACTAGTTTCACAAGATACAAACCTGATTCCTTAAAACTAACGGTTGGACTTGTTACGGTATCGGAATTTCCGTCACTATAATTCCAACGATAAGTCAATTTTGATGTATCTGCATTGCTCGAATTATTGGTAAATTTGAAAGAATTTTGGTATCTACATAGAGCCGTATCAGACCTGCTGAAGATTACCCTTGGCTGGGAGTGAACAATTACTTTTCTGCTTATTGAATCTCTACAACCATTGTTTGTTAAAGCCAATAATTCTATTGTGTACGTTCCAAACTTGGTAAACACCTTATCAGGACTTACCCTAGAATTACCTGTATTATCTCCAAAATCCCATTGATATGAATTTGTACCCGAACTTACTCTACTGTTATTAGTTAATTTGAACACATTATTGGTCAAACACTGCGCGGTATCATTTATATCAAAATTCGCAGAAGGTTTAGGATACAGCACAATATTCTTTGAGGTAGAATCTTTACAACCCAAACTCGAAGATGCAATTAATTTAATGCTGTACGTTTTCACCTCATCAAATGTTCTGGTACTATTGGTATTGGTATCAAAAAGTGTATCTGAGTATAACCATTGATACGACAAACTTCCACCTCCATAGGCAACACTTGTATTATTGGTAAAGTCAAACTTTTGGTTATTGATACATTGCCCCACCTGATTTATTGAAAAATCTGTTTCCGGATCGGGATAAACTTTGGCGCTGTAATGTGCGCTATCCTTACATCCGTTGTTGTTTTCCGCGTAAAGCGTAACTCGATAATCTCCTGCTGCCCCGTAACTCTTAGAAACCTGCGTATTCCTGCTCGTAGTTCCATCTCCAAAATTCCAAACATATGAAATTGAGAATGCATTACGCTTGTCCGTTTTATTCTGCAGGCGGAATGTATCTAGACTATTACACTGTTTATCAGAATTCACAAAACCAAAGTCAACCAGAGGATTAGCCACAATCTTAATAAGACGTGATAAACTATCTACGCAACCAAATTGAGAAGTAGCTATGAGTTTAACCTTATAATTACCATAATTTTTGTAAGAATGACTTGGATGCGTATTATTAGAAACATTGCCATCCCCATAATTCCAATTATAACTTAAGGCTCCTCCTCCAGTTACAATACTAGATTGATTATTAAACGAATAATTATTACTCACCAAGCATTGGGTATCTTGGTTTACAGTAAAGTTTACGTTGGGTTTTGGCAATACACTTATAGTTTTAATAACCGTATCGGCACAATTAAAATTATTGCGTGATATTAATTGAACGTTGAAATTTTGAGCGGTTGTATAGGTTTTGTTTGAAATGTTTGCTTGATTGGAAACCGATCCATCTCCCAAATTCCAAATCCGACTCAAGATTCCGCTACCAGCTTTAATTGTTGAAATATCGGAGAAATTGTAGGCGTTCTGATTGACACATTGATTAACCGTATTGATTGAGAAATCGGCAACGGGCATAGATCGAACGGTAACGCTTTTTTCAATCGTATCCACGCAACCATCGCTGTTCGATGTGATTAGTCGGATACTTTTCGTGCCATCGTAATTGTAGGTCTTTGTTACATTGCGATTAGAACTGTAGGTTGAATCTCCAAACTCCCACGTGAATGACATATTTGAATTACCATTATTGGGCTGAGAATTGTTGGTTAAATTGAATGCATTTACGTTTAAACATTGGCTGTTGTTATTAATAAAGAAACCAGCTGTTGGATTGGCTTTTACAATTACAATTTTCTCTGTTGAATCTTGACATCCAAATGAATTATAGGCAGTTAATCGGATTCTATAATTTCCGGCTAATTGAAATGAATATGAATTATTCGATCCGCTAAATGCACGTTTAATTGTTCCGTCAGCATAGTTCCATCGAATACTATCTAGATTTCCAGAAATTGCTTCAGAGGAGTCTCTAAATGTGAATGAATTTGCTTTAAAACATTGAGCATAATTATCAACAATAAACTTAGCCACAGGATTAGAATGAATATTAAACTCCAATCTCGATGTATCAAAACAACCATTTGTGTTTTCTAAAATACATTCAATCCACTTAAATCCTGAAATGCGGAATTTTTTCGAAACGCTTTGACCAGTTGCTCTTGTACTATCAGAGAACAACCAATTTACATTTTTAATACCGTTACCAGCTGAATTTATCGCTTTGAAAATTATCGAAGTAGACAAACAAGAATCAGGCGCTGAATAGATTATTTTTACAATTGGTTTTGGTAATATCCTAAAAGGTTTTTCAATAGAATCCTTACAACCAAAATCGCTTTCTGCTATCATTTTCAATTTATAGCTTTTGGCTGAATCGTTAGAATAGTACTGAATGTCTGTACTATCGCCAATTTGGGATCCATCTACAAGCCAACGCACCCAATAATTCAAAGAATCTAATGGGAATTTTGTAGTATCCTTGAATGTAAAAAGGTTGTTATTTTGGCATTGTTCAGGATCCATTATTTGCAGTCCTGGAATTGGCTCCGGTTTGATCTCTATTTTACGAATTATGGTATCAGAACAACTCTTGTCATTTGAAACAATTAATTTTACCAACTTATCTCCAAACCATTTGAATGATTTAGTAGGGTTAAGGGTAGTTGAATTCGTACTATCACCAAAATCCCAGTAATATTTAAGATTAGGCTGCCCTTTTAAATTTGAACTACTACTATCTGTAAATTTGAATAAATTATTATTCCGGCATTGTATTGAAGTATTTATCCCAAATGATACATGAGGTTTCGGTGTTAAATAAAATTCCTTATCGATAGTATCAAAGCAACCTCCTTCATTACCAATAATAAGGGTAACATATTGTTGTCCTGAATCATTGAATACTACTGAAATAAAGCTATCCATATAAATTTGTGAGTTTTCAAACTTCCAAAGTACACTGTAAGGAAAGCTTGCATCCAAATCACGTGCTCTAAACTCTATAGGTTCATTCTCACAATTATTTGTTTGTTTTAAACTACTTGTTAATTGGCCATTTGGCGCTTTAATGATCTCTACCTTCCTAACTAAAGAATCAACACACCCAAAACTAGTTGTTACTATCAGCTTTACCTCTAAAGTATCGTACTTATTATATTCGTGTGTAACCTCTTTAGTTTTATTTGTAGTTCCGTCGCCTAAATCCCAAAAGGTTGAAAGGGTGTCGTTTTTAGTTTGAATTGTAGATAAGTCCGTAAATTTAAACAACTGATTATTTTCGCATTGAACTGTATCATTCACACTGAAAAGGATATCGGGCATACAATTTACTATTACAGAATCATAAGAGGTATCGAAACAATTATATTGATTCTGAATCTCAAGACTTACAAGATAGGATCCACATTTGTTAAAGCTGAACGTAGGAATTGAATCTGTATTAGTACTATTATCAAAAGTCCAATTATAATTCAGCTTAGTTGATTTATTTCCAGTTGAACTCTTTTGTACAACTGAAAACTTATTGTTGTTTGCGCATTGCTGAATATTTTTAATTTCAAAGCTCGAATTAGGCGATGGAAGCACGTCTATAATCTGAGTATCGCTATCCTCGCAGCCATTTTGATCCTCCACCAACAAAGTAACCATATATTTACCAGTATCGTCATATGAATGAGCCGTACTTTTTGGGGTTCGGAGTGTGTCTTTTTTTCCATCACCCAAAGACCAATAATAATATAGGATATCGGTATCTCCAGATAGAGATTTGTTAGTAAATTTAAAATTGTGGTTATTGTAGCACTGAGCATTAGTATCAACCTCAAAATAACTTCTAGGACTATTGATTAAGACTATGTCTTGCACACTGCTATCTCTGCATCCCGATGTGGTAGTTGCAATATGTTTAACAGATACTTTACCAGTTTTTGAAAGATATACATGCCTAACAGAGTCTCCTTGGGCTGTTTCTCCATCACCGAAAATCCATGTAGAGTTCAATTCCTCCAAACTAGATTTTACAGTACTTTGATCTTTAAAAATAAAGCTATTTTTATTTTTACATTGTGTAATATCATTTGTAATGAAATTAGAAATGGGCTCAATTGCAATTCTAATTTCTTTTAAAAACGTATCACTACAACCACGATCATCGATCCCGATCAATTTAATAATTTTATTTCCAAAATTACTGTATACCTTATTTGGACTGTAGGCTTTTGAAGTACTTGAATCACCAAAATCCCAGCTAAAAGTTATAGATTTCGAATAGTGTTTGCTCTTGTTCGTGAATTTAAATCTATGATTTTGGAAGCACTGTAATGAATCGTTCACCTCGAAGCGGATAGTAGGCCTAGGGCAACCGAGTGGAGACTCTGTAACCCCTATATCCGCTAAAGTGTTATTGGGGTTGGGTCTAACATTTTTAAATAAATCATGCGTAACATGAACGGAAATCCTTGTACTGTCAAAATTTATCGAATCAGTTCCCATACCAATAAGCCGAGAAGTATCCGATAAATTTGGATAGATTCCGAAAGATGGGGGTATATACATATTAGAACCTAATGAGGATTGGTATTGACTTTTTACTGATGAATTCTGAAGGAAATATCCGCTGTTCCAACCAACTTCTATACTATCTTTCGAATCTTCCCAAATTATCGAATTTACAATCCATAACTTACCAGGCCCCCTAGTGCCTGTACCTCCAAATTTTAGATTATTATAGATATTACAGTTATACAAGCGATAACCGTAATCATGCTTGTAATCAAAACTTAAGGCATTATTATAATTAGAATCTATTAGTACATTAGTAAAAAGTCCGGATCCGTCATGTCCACGAAGTGAGAAGGACCACTCGTTAGTTTTACCACATCGAGTGATGCGACAAGAATTAATTCTTGCATAGGTGAAGTTGTGACATGTTACACCAAATTTTGAGTTCTTTATCGTAATTCCTTCCAGATAAGGTCGTGAGCCGCGCATCCCTACACAAGCATCAGTTAAACTAGTGGTTGATATACTTGTTTTCTGAAAACCTTCAACACCGACTATTGAAATATTATTTTTCGTTTCGAATTTTTGTTCGTAATGACCAGGTAATAAAAATAACGTATCATTATTTCCCGATTCCTGAATAGTTGACTGAATATTGATTAATGGATCCGATTTTTTACCCAATGCTACATCACTACCTTGAGGGGATAAAAATACAATAGTATCTACTACAGAATATAACGTATCACTATATTCGACTGAATAACCTGATCCATCAATTACCTCAACGTAAAATCCTAAATTAACCGAAGGAGGAATACCCTTGATAATCCATGGATTTGGAATTTGCTGATTGGTTATAGTTTCAATTTCTACAGATTTTTTAACTAGACTATCAAAACTATAAACTTTTAACTTCGTTTTGTAGTTACTCAGTAAGGTAGTGTCTTTAAATTTCAAGTTAATTCCTATTCTTCGGTAACCTGGAAGTACTTCAAAAGAATCAATAACCTCAAAACCAAAAACGTTCTCATAGCTACCAATGTCTGGCCTTGTATTATTTGGGCTGGGTCGTTTTGTATTGGTGATATCAAATTGAGGACTTGTGATCTTCCTACCATAACCCAGATCTATCGAATCTAACCCATAATTATTTCCTAAACTTAAATTACTAATGGAATAATAAATAGTATCCTTAAATATTGGTACACCCTTAAAATTAGAATTTAACAAGCTCCAGGTTGTATCTTTAACCAATGAGTTTTTGATAAACAAATAGGAATTATTAGTATTTAATCCAACAATCGAATCATTTACATTATCCCAAATAATCGAATTCAAAACTCCAACTTTAGCATTATTAAATCCTGAGTGGAATGAATTTGCAAATGATGCATTATCAACGAATGTACAATAATTGAAATAACTTCCCCCATCTGCTGTATCGTTATTAGCAAAATTAAAACCTCCTAAATTCCTATCAAACAAACAGTTGATATACTTAAACGAACTCCTACTATGTTGAAAAGTGGAAGTGCCTAGAGTGCCATTATTTGTAAACCTACAGTTTAAAAATGAACCGCTATTTCCTGGAACACCTCCGGTTTGAATACAAGCTTTAGAATTTTGGAATGTTATTCCATGGACCTCAAGTCCTCTTACAAGACTGCGATATTGAAACAACTGCTTATTATTGTCAGCTGATTGTAATTTAGTAGTTTTAAATCCACTTAAACTAAAAATAACGATTGAGTCTGTATAAATATTTAAATTCTCTTTATAAAGACCTTCGGAGACAAATATGGTGTCATACTTCTGACAGAGTGAAAGTGCGTATTCAATCGTTTTAAATGGAGATTTGAAAGTCCCAGCGTTTTTATTGTTTCCGATATTACTTACATATAAATTTGCCGCAGTTGTAACCGTTTGAGTATCGGATATTTCAATAACTTTCCCAGTAGTATCGATTAAGTTTATGTAATAAGAATTAATAGAATTCTTACTCAACATAGAATCAACAAATACGTCGTTTATATCTAAGGTATCGACAGATTTAAAATTCAGTGATCCAAAAATTGAATCCTTGAAAACTACAACTTTCAAATCCGTTCTTAGAGTTGGAAGCAAGCTCCAGGAAATTACCGATCTTTTGTATCCCCCCGTAACGAATAATGAATCAAGATAGTTTTGTAAGGTATTTTCAATTGCCCCATAATCTGGTGCCGAACCGAGCGGTTGACTTCTTTCTTGTCCTAAAAGATCAAATCCACTGCTATATTTCATAAGACCACGACCGAGGACTGGAGAAGTATTTGACAGGCGATAATCATCGGCTACCCCGGGATCACGACTTGATTTTGCAAAAGCAGGTTCACCAATAATAACTCCAGAGTCTTTATAATTTCCTATGTCAAAAATGGAATTCCTTATTTTGTAAGAAATTTTATACGTTGGGTTAGCCTTTCGCCAACTAGCTTGATAAGCGGTATCGAAAATTTCAGAGTTTCCATTATTGGCAAAAATTGAGTTTTCTATCTCAAATTTACCGTACCAAATTTTCAATAGTTCCGAAGTATTATTGTCCGCTATTGTAGAATTAATGATTTTTAAATTTGTCTCTTTATTTTGAATATAAAATAAATTACCCGAATTCCCAGTGATCAAGCTATTCCTTAAAATCGTTAATCCAGAGCCCATATTCAATATAACCCCACCGGATTCTGAAGCAGTGTCCCTTACAAAATTGCATCCGTCAATCAATACAACAGAGTCTCGAGGGCAGTTAATCATTAACGCTCCTCCTTTACGCGCCCTGTTATCGCGAAAATCCGTATTCGAGATACTACCCGATCCGTCAAAATATATTCCCGCACCATTTATATCCCCATTTGCTTTGTTACTAATTATTAGACTATTGGAAATATGAAATTTAGTTCCTTGAAAATAAATTCCAGCTCCCTGAGATTGATTCCCATGTTGAACCGTTATCCCATTTATATAAACCGAATTCCCATTATTTGCACCAATTCTTAAAACTCGATACTGTTGATTTCCATCTAAGATAGTACGGCTTATATGCGATGTGTCACCATCCAAAAGAAACCTAGATGCTAAAGTAAAAGCCTTGTTCCTTAAATCTAAAGACACAAAAAATCTACCCTCTTCAAGTATAATGGTATCATTACTTGTCAAACGATTAAATACAGTATCAATATTCAAAATAGGTGATTGACTCGAACCAACATTTGAGTTAGATCCAGTGGTCGAAATCCACCAAATATTATTGGGGACTCCCTGTTGCACATTCACATATGCACTAGGCACTCCCACAGTATCAACAGATCTGATAGAATAAAAATATTTAATACCACTTAAAACGTCCTTATCTGTATAAGATAGCTTACTTGTTGAATCTACTAAGACAACTAAATTGGAGGAGTCTCTTCCTTTATATATTCTGTATTTTACAGAGCCACTTGTAGCTTTCCATTTTAATTGTAAAACTCTAGGTCCAATGTCAATTCTAAAGCTATCGGGAGTAGGAGGAAGGATATTGGGGATTACCGATAATTGGTTTCCAAGTCCACTCTCAACTCCATTAGAATCAATCCATTTGATTCTGTAGTAATATTTTTTTAGATTACTAAGATTAGAATCTGTGTAAGATCTTGCACCTGCTCGAAGAGTGTCAATAATAACTCCATTTGTACTTGTGTCTGAGATCGGACCCGTCGAACGTAATATTTTAAAATATTTTATCAGCGTTGACAAAGGTTGATTCCAAGTTAATATCGCTTTTTTATCTCCACCTTCTATTTCCGTTAAAATCGGACTTGGAATTCTCTGAGAATTCTCATGTGCCCCTAAATCTGGATTTGATCCTGATGGCGAGGGGCGACTGCTTCCATTAAAATCAAAGTTTAGAATCTCTGTTTTTCTATGGCCGTATTGTAAAAAGAATTGTTCACCAATCCCTATTGCTTTTGAATAGTCTTTTAATCTAAAATCACCGTTTTGAGCATCTATAAACTCTGGATTGAAATTTGAATTGTTACCAATCGTTGAAAAATAATTGTCCTTAATTAATGAATTCTGAAAAATAAATGTTTTTGCCGCGCTTGTAAGGCCCAGAAGAGTATCACTTTTTGTATCCCATAAGATACAATTGGAAAAATAGATTTTTCCCGGCCCATGCACCCAGTCGCCCCCCTCATAAGAATGGTTATCTACAAATGTACTATTGAGAAAAAACACTCCTGAATCAAAGAAAGTATCCTTGTAATCAAAATAAAATACTTTGCCTTTGTTTTGATAGAAAATACAATTATCAAACCTCACGCCTCCATAATGGGTATGTACAACGGCTTGTCCACGGTTTGGTGCGCCACAATCCTTAAATATACAATTTTGTATACTGGCATATGATCTACCATTGTCTATTTGATTTCCCACCGTATATAATGATTTCTGAAATGTGAAACCCTTCACAATCATCGACCGTGGCTCCCCATTTGCAATGTACAACGAGTAATCATTTGTGTCATATGGTTCTATTAGAGTTTTCGCAGCACCTTCCATCCCCTCAATAACCAAATTTTTACCCAATGGATTTATATTGGTTTTATATGTACCCGGCTTAACAAATATTGTATCCTTGCTTTGCGATTGAGCAACACTTATTGCTTTGGTAAAAGATGAGAATGGCGACCATTTTGTGCCTAAATTCGAATCATCACCCAAAGAATCAACCCACCAAATATTGTTAGGGACCCCTTTGAGCGTATCACTTGCTATTCCCTCATTACCCAGCGAATCCATTACAGCGACTGAATAGTAATACTCACGCCACGCCACTAAATTCGTATCTAAAAAGTACAATTGATTAACCGAATCTAAAAACGTAAGATTGCCCCTTGTAGAACCCCTGTAAATTCTGTAAGTAACATTAGATGATGTCGATCCGCCCCATGCAACATAGTTAAGCCTGGGACCAGATATCACAGAGAAAGAATCTAATTTAGCAGGGGGTGAAGAAGACAATACACCGTCTATTAAGATAAAATTAGAGACCAATAACAAA
>JALRKL010000181.1 GCA_023268875.1 Bacteroidia bacterium | reverse complement strand
GTAAAGAAGCCCTTACTTACCGTTACAAGTAATTTGGGTTGTGTGGATTCGCTTCGCCGCTTGGTTAAAGTCGAAGCCATGCCGCAACCATCTATTGGGCATAATGACAGTTCCCCATGTTTCAATAATCAGAATTTTATTTTTTGGAGTAAGAGTAAAATTTCCGAAGGGAATTTATCACATCATTGGTTCTTGGGAGATGGATTTGAGCGTTTTGAAGATTCGTTCGTGCATTTCTATAATTATGATACCTTTTACACGGTAAAGCTTATTGAAACCAGCAATGTGGGTTGTAAAGATTCGGCCTATAGCAATGTAGTAGCCCGGCCGAGTCCGGAAATAGAATTTCGAATAAATGATACCCTTCAATGTTTGCGTCAAAACAAGTTTGAGATCACCAATTATACACGCATTAAGTACGGAACAACAGTGGGTGTTTGGGATTTAGGCGATGGAACGACTAGCAATGATTTTGAGCCCATTCATGTGTATAAGAGCCATGGAAATTTTATTGTTTCATTGAGTGCAGTATCGAATCATGGTTGTGCTGACACTGTAAATCAGGGGGTTATCGTTGGGGCTATGCCGATGATGGATTACATCATAAACGATCCAGGGCAATGTTTCTTAACTCATGAATTTGCTTTATTGAATTTATCGGAAATCGATGATGGTACATACCAGGGTTATTGGCATTTTGGAGACGATACTGTTCGGGTTTCTAACGCAGATCAACTTTATCGATACGCTAAAATAGGCGATTATCCGTTGAAATTAATAGGGGTTTCTAATTATGGTTGTATGGATTCTGTCACCAAGATCCTGAGTGTTAATCCGAATCCACAAGTATATATTTCGGTAAACGATACGGATCAATGTATCAATGCGCAGGACTTTAGATTTACCGCCCAAAGTTTAATAGAGAGGGGCAGCATACGTCAATACAATTGGAGTTTGGATGAGGGTGATTTGAATACCTATAATACCCAAACGGTGCAGAAAGTATACAAACAAAGTGGATTTAAAACCATACGTTTGGTTAATGTGAGTGACAGCGGTTGTGTGGATAGTGCTAAGAGAATAATTCGGGTATATCCAAAGCCTGATGCCCGAATAGATATTAACGATTCGGCCCAGTGTTTAAATCAAAACCAGTATTTGTTTAGCGATATTTCTGCAGATTCTCTAGGTTTTAAGAGACGTTGGTGGGACATCAATGGGGAAATGGGGAAAATCGAAAATCCAGTTAGTTATGTTTTTGGCAATTCTGGATTTAAGGATATTTTACTGGTTGTTGAAAGCGAATGGTCTTGTTTTGATACGAGTAATCGAAGGGTTTATGTTAAACCGATGCCGGATCCAAGATTTGAGTTGCTGAGGGAGTTTTATTGCGAAAATACCGGAAATTATCCTTTGAATGCGTTTACTGCAGGGGGGGGGTTCTTCGGTAAAAATGTGAGAAATGGGTTGGAATATGTGCCAGAGAAATTATGGCGCGACACCGTTACTTATGTGGTAACTGTAGAAGCGTGTACCGATAGTTCGAAACAATTTACGCAGGTATATCCGCAACCGCGAATTGAATTGGGAAATGATACGACCGTATGTAAAAACGAGATTTTAGAATTAAGTTTAAATAGTTGGAACAGCCAATATTTGTGGGAGAATGGTTCTACATTAGGCGAACGGCGAATTGTTAAGCCTGGTTTATATTGGGTTAGAGCAACGAATCTTTGCGGTTCGGTGGCGGATAGTGTAAAAATAGATTACCGGGATTTTAATTGTAGAATTTTTGTGCCTAATGCCTTTACGCCGACAGGGGATGGGTTGAACGAGCGATTTGGCCCGGTTGGTTTTGATTTAGATGAAATGCAGTATCAAATATTTAATCGTTGGGGTGAAAAAGTATACGATGGAAATTTGAATGATTCAGGTTGGGATGGCACTTATTTAGGGTCAGATGCTCCGCAAGGACCTTATATTATAAATATACGTTATAAGTATACAAGTGGAAATAGGGGCATCCGTGGAAACGAAAAGCAAGTGTTTTACCTCTTGCGTTAGGGTATTTACCTTATTTCCATTCGGTTAATCCTTTTAATAACTCACGTGTATCCTCAAAAAACTGTGATGCCTCTTTTTTATAGGATTCACCTAGTAATGTTGTTTTATCAGATGGTATTAAATAGTAACCTCTTTTTTCAAAAGGTCCATAGACCTCATGTGGCAGAAGCTTATGCACCCAAAATGGCTTGTAATCAATTTGTATAAGGCGTGTTTGACTTCCCTGGTGAAGAATTTTAATCCGCGCCAGAATTCCACCGTCTTTAAAGCGTTCGCGTTGATTTGAAACGAAATTACCTAGGCTGTAGGCCACGGGAACTGATTTGCCATTCTTGGATGTGATGGTTTTGATGGGTTGAACCACGTGGGGGTGCATACCTATAATCGCATCGCAACCTGCATCTGCTAAAAACTGGGCAAGTTCACGCTGCTGAGGACTTTCTTGACGTTGGTATTCGTTACCCCAATGCATGACCGGAATTACGATACTTGCTCCCATTTTACGCGCTTTTTCAATTGCGTTTCTGATATAGAGAGTATCAATTATATTAACCATGGTGGGAGGAGTTACTGTGAGCCCATTGGTACCATAGGTATAATTAAGGATCGCGATTTTTAAACCATTAATTTCGGTGATATAAGGGTAATTACTGATAAATTCTTGGGTGTCACTGAAGGTTCCGGTGTGGTGTATTTTAATATTATTTAATGTGTTTATCGTTCTTAAAAGTCCTCGTTTTCCGCCATCTTGACTATGATTATTGGCGGTGACCAATAAGTCAAATCCAAGTTGTTTCATGTTAAGGGCATATTCGTCGGGCGAAGAAAATTGCGGATATCCTTTGTAAGGGGGTCCGGCTAGAGTGACTTCGAGATTGGCTACCGCAAAATCAGCATTCTGAATAAAACCTTGAAGATACCGGAATCCAGGTTTGTAATCATACGTATTGTTTGAGTCAATTTTTGCCGCTTGGATTTGTGGGCCATGCCCCATTAAATCACCTCCAAAAACCAACGTTATAGTATCTAAAGTATCAGAGATCTTAATAATTTGACTCTGCGCAAATAATTTATTGGGGTGCGTTTGAAAAACAGAGAGAAGGCAAATTAATAATTGCGCGTAGCGGTTATTCATATCACGAATATAGGGCAATTCAATTCTTCTTTTCTTCAATATGGAGCTTATGTGCGATAGTTCTATCTGGTATTTGATGTTTTGGTAGGCTGGAGATAATTTGGAAATTTCAACCAATAATGACGGAATGTTTCATTAGGTATGACAGATTTAGGTGGTTAAATAGTATATATAAGAAAAGCGGCCATTGGCCGCTTTTCTTATATAATCATGATACTATTATGATGCTTACTGCAACACAATTTTCTGTGTTGCTGTATTACCTTC
>JALRKL010000135.1 GCA_023268875.1 Bacteroidia bacterium | reverse complement strand
TATATCCTCGGTCACAAACAGACTTTGTTCCAATGTCAAAACGGGCTGTGGGTGAACAAACCACGGCCCAATTATTTGATCAGCATAGGCAAGACGAATGGATGTGCCCTTGTGATGGGCGAAGTACAGATAATATTTGCCAAGCGGATCGGTGACCCACTCTGGCACGCTTAAAACGCTTGGTCCGTTGATATTTGACAGGGGGTCCTTACCAAGGCCGTTGAGATCTGCCCCACTATGCGTTTGTTCCGAAATTATTGGGGAGCAATGACACCGAACGGCCTGTCCAATCCGACTATTTAATTTCGGGTCATATTGCATGATTACGCATCTCTACATTGGCTAATCAAATTTAAATCCGTTTCTTCCAAACTGATTTTTTCTTGTTTTATAGAATCAGATACGCATAGTTGAAGTGTCAACCAAGAATAAAAACATAAACGAATAATTGGTTTAAAATACGTTGGTGATATGGGAGGTATCTATGACACGTCTAACTAAATTTGTCGCAGTTAAACCGTGATGTAGATGCCGATGTGGCATTTAACAATAACGATTTGAATATTTTGGCGCCAATGACAGGCTTTGGTGTTTATTTATATTCTGAGAAGTTTTTTGCAGGGGTATCAGCGCCGCGAATGGTCTTTGTTAGCGACAACTCTGTGAACAATGTAGACATAAGTTATGCTGCATCAACTCAGTATTATGCATTTGCCGGCTACGTTCATGAAGTTAACAATGACTTGAAAATTAAACCAACAACCCAAATCAAAATAACCCAGGGAGCACCCATACAAGTCGATTTAAACGTGCATGCTATTTATTTAGAAGATTATTCCATTGGGGCATTTTACAGAACTGGAGGTGAAGCGGGTATTATGGCTATGGCGCAAGTAAGTCCAAATTTTACCTTGGTATATGCTTATGACCATCGTTTGGCACCCGTTAATCAGTACGTTAATGGATCGCACGAATTCGGAATTCAATATGCAATCCCATATGTGTCTAACCGTCGTGTAATTACTCCACGTTATTTTTAATCTAATACTAAAAGCAAGAAATGAACGTTTTCAATAAATTTACTCTGTTAATCCTTACATTTTGTTGGGTTGGCTTTTCGAATGCACAATCGAAAATGTTAAAACTGCTCGAGCAGGAAAAATATGAAGAAATTGTCCGCATAAATGGGGGTAAAACAGTAGCTAAAAAACGCGACTATCCGAATCAAAAGATGCTTGCCTATGCATACAGTCGTATGGAAATAACCGACAAAGCATTTGACTCCTACTTCGAACTGGCAGAGAAATATCCGAACGAAGTATCGCCTTTAGATTTGCTGTATTTCTCTCTTTCGGCCCGTAAAATGGAGATGTATGGTCTATCGGATTCCTTAATACTTTTTCTTAAAGACAATTTTTATGGGGGAATTCCTTTGTTTGATGAGTTAACTCCAGAGTTTTACGAAGAGAATAAAGACAAAAGGGAAGATTACTGGGCTGAATTTAATTTTTCAGATAATTATGTAACGAAAAAAGTTCCTCAAAACAGCCCATTAGGCGATTATGGAATCGTTGCAACTCCCGATGGAAATGCGTATTTCACGCAAACGCAAAAGGAAACAGGCTTGTGGAAAGTGCGTAGCGCATCTCATTTTAATCCGTATAATGTAATCGTTAAGGCCAAGTTCAATGATAGTACTATTGGTGTTGCTAAAGAGGTCGGATTTAATAAATGCCGAGAACACCAATATGTTTCACATTATGACGAAGCAAATGGTATCGTATACATTACTAGAAACGCCAATAAGCCCAATGCTAACAATGAAACCTTATTGCAGGTATTTGGTGTTAAGCAAGAAGGTAAAAAATGGAAGGAAATTCCTTTCCAAATGAATAATGATAAGTTTAATGTTGCTGATTTAGTTATTTCTCCAGATGGAAGCAAAGTTGTTTTCGTTTCGGATATGCCTGGAGGCTATGGTAAGTCAGACTTGTACGAGGCACCCGTTATTTCAAACGGCCCCGATGGTGTTACAATAGGAGAACCCGTAAATATGGGTCCTCAAATAAACACCATGTTGCGTGATAACTTCCCGAGATTTAGCAATACAGGTGATTTTTACTTTTCGTCTGAAGGACATTTGGGCTTTGGTGGCTTGGATATTTACACGGTTGATCGAAACTCAAACATGATTTTAAATGTGGGTAAACCGATGAACTCAAGTGTAGATGATTTTGCGCCAGCAATAGTTGATTCTTATGGTTTATTCGCATCAAATCGCGAAGCAAAGTCGGCTAACGACGATCTATATTATTTCCGAGTATTAAATGTAGACTCTACAACAGCGAAACCGACACAAGATGAACTCATTGTTGAAATATTTGACGAGGAAACAGGAGCGATTATACCAGGTGTAAGTTTTGCTATTGATAATCTCGAGGATGATAATTTAGCCATTATAGGCGATATTGATTCTTCTGGATCAGCTATTTATAACAACATTCCTAAGGATGCCAAAGTACAACTTTCATCTCACCCTTGTGGTTATAAATATGGGGCTATTTCTGATTATGTTGTGACGCCTGATGGAAAGCGCAAACTGCGTTTAGGGCTTCAAAAGTATAAAGTGGGCGAGGACCTCGGTGTATTATTTGAGGTAAAACCAATTTATTATGAAGTGAATAGTTACGAACTTACTCGCCACAGCAAAGAAGAGTTGGATCGTGTGGCTATTGTGCTTAGAGATAATCCGGGATTGCGTGTACAATTAGGGTCTCATACCGACTCACGAGGCAGCAATGAATTAAACCAAGGGCTTTCAACCGCTCGAGCTAAGTCGGTTTATGATTATTTGGTAAAAAAGGGAGTTCAAGCTAAAGGTCTTTCATATAAGGGATTTGGCGAGTCAAAAATCATTAACAAATGTTTTGATGGTGTTAATTGTACCGATGAAGAACACGCCTTGAATAGAAGAACCGAATATATAATTTCCGGTTTGTTGCCCTGCGATGGTAGCGAATTTATTGCTTCTAGTTTTTCAAAACCTTCTAAAAAAGCCCTCTCAGAAACTGAGGAAATTTCGGAAGGAGATAACGAGAAAAGTCCGAAATCTAATAAACGTAACAATGTTATTGATCCAAAAGAGCTGGTACAAGCCGATATGAAAGTAGGCGATGCCGATGGAGACGGTATTCCGGATTACTTAGATCCAGACTCCGATAATGACGGTATTCCCGATGCTACAGAAGGTCGTGCGGACGCCGATAAGGATGGTTTGCCAAACTTCATAGACTTGGATTCAGACAACGATGGTATTCCTGACAGAATGGAAGGTTCAACAGACTTTGATCGCGACGGAAAGAAAAATTTCTTGGATACCGATTCTGATAATGACGGTATTCCAGACTCTCAAGAAGGTGTAGGTGATGCCGATAGTGACGGAAATCCGAATTATTTAGATTTAGATTCAGATGGAGATGGAATTTCTGATATGTTAGAGAGCATGCGTGATTCTGATGGCGATGGTGTCATGAATTTCTTAGATCAAGATTCTGACAACGACGATATCCCTGATAATGTAGAAGGAATTAAAGATGGTGATAGGGATGGAAATCCTAATTATCGCGACGATGATTCAGATAACGACGGTATTCCCGATAAGGTAGAAGGAACAAGAGATTCAGATAACGATGGTAAACCCGATTTTATCGATACCGATTCTGATGAAGACGGTATTCCCGACAAGTTTGAAGCACCCGCCAACTACGCCAATTACCCTAAAGACTTGGTTCCAAGTATAGCAGGAGCCCCACAAGCAGAAATAAATCAGCGCGCACCAGCGCCGCCAGTAGAAAAGCCTGCTCCAACAGTTGATAATAAATCTTCGTGGGGAACTGAAAATACCCCTCAAGTGAGCACTAAGGTCGTTACAGGGGTTGTGTATCGCGTACAAATAAAGATGTCACTTAAACCCATAAGCGAGAATAAATTCTTGGCAATGGGATTACAGGATATTTACATGTACCGATCTGGTAAATACTATAAATATTGTGCTGGTGCCTTTAGAACCGAACAAGATGCAGAAGTCCATAAAAATGTGCTGCGAAGCATAGGTTTTAAAGACGCGTTTGTCGTGAAATTTGATGATGGAGTGCGTGTTATGAAATAATGTGAACAGATTTAACTTGAAAAAGGGGCGAAATGCCCCTTTTTTTGTGCCTATGTCCTCATTTTGGGAAAGTAGTAGAGCTGCTCGGTTTAATTTAATACTCTATATATGTGCTGCTGTAGCGGTAACATTGAAACACTGGTTTATGGGTCCAGTTTCAATTGATCGCATTGATTTTCCCGTAGCAGCGTACAATAATTTTCTAATATTTAAATGGTCTGGATTTAACTTGATAAATGAACTCCCACTTTATATCGGGAACGATTTACATTACGATTTATTCAAATATTCACCGACTTGCGCTATGGGTTTTCTGCCGTTCTATATGCTTCCCACAGAAATTGGACTTTTATTATGGAACATGTTGAATTTGTTGTTGCCATTATGGGCTTTACATCAAATTTTGGGTTTAAATGCAAAATCGCGCAATATACTCGCTTTGTTCTTGCTTGCAGAGGGCATTACTTCATTGTTAAACGCCCAAAGCAACGGCCTCGTTCTTGGGTTGCTTTTGTTGGCAATCGGTGCCTTACAACGCGAAAAAACAGGCAAGGCGGTATTTTGGATATTAATAAGCGGTTTCATTAAAATATTTGGATGGGTATTTTTCCTGATTTTCTTGATTCGACCCAAAGTCATACCCAAAGCGATATTATACGGCGGTATTTATACCATAATTTTGGTCTTGGCCCCTCTGGCCCTTGTGAATTACGAGTACCTGATTTCGGAATACCGCTGGTGGCTATTATTGCTTCAACAAGACAGTGGCACCTATCTAAAATTAAGTTTTATGGGTTGGTTTCAAGCGTGGTTCCGAGTTTTACCTCCTAAAAATATTGTGTTAATTCTGGGGTTATTGGTGCAAATATTTCCACTTTGGCTTTTTCTCCGCGCAAAGAAAGACGCCTTCCTTCAATCAAAGCAGATTCTGCGTTATGGCGCATCTTTGTTAGTGTGGGCCGTGCTTTTCAACCACATGTCGGAATCGGCCACCTATGTAATCGCAATTGGTGGCATTGTGCTTTTTTTCTCGGGGGAAGCCTTAGAACGGCCTTCCGTAATTTGGTTAATTTTAGGAGGCGTGTTAGCATTTGCAATTTTAGGTCCGACAGATATTTACCCCAAAGCCATAAGGTATTGGATTGTAGAGCGCGCACAACTGAAAGCATTTACCGTATTGATAGCTTATTTATACATACTGCGTTCTTTATACGAAAAAGGTCCGCTCGAAAAGAGCAGACCTTTAAATGAAAATATTAAATAATTACGAATTAGTCGCGGCGGCGGTTTCCACCATTGCCACCACGGCGGTCATCGCGACGGTCGCCGCGGCCACCATTGCTTGGACGTGGTTCACGTTCACGCTCCACATAACCTTCTGGTTTTGGAGTTAAAGCACGTTGACTTAAACGGAATTTTCCGGTTTTCTTATCAACCTCAACCAGTTTTACTTCTAAAACTTGTCCCTCTTCGAACAAACCTTCCATTGTAGGGGTTTTTTCCCAAGAGATTTCACTGATATGAAGTAATCCGTCTTTACCAGGCATGAATTCTACAAAAGCTCCAAAATCGGTAATGGTTTTAACCTTACCAGAGTAGGTAGCACCGACCTCAGGAATCGCTACAATACCTTTTACGATATCGATTGCTGCTTTCATATTATCTGCATTCTCAGATAAGATTTCTACGAATCCTTTACCATCGCGCTCTTCGATAGAGATGGTAGTTCCTGTGCGTAATTGAATGTCTTGAATGATTTTTCCACCTGGTCCGATTACCGCACCGATAAATTCTTTTTCAATTTCAATTACTTCGATACGAGGAGTATGAGGCTTCAATTCACCGCTAGGTGTGCTGATACTCTTAGACATTTCTCCTAGGATATGCATACGTCCCTCACGGGCTTGCTTTAGGGCTTGGCCTACCATATCCCAGTTAAGTCCATCAATTTTGATGTCCATCTGACAGGCAGTAATACCATCTTGTGTACCAATAACTTTGAAATCCATATCACCCAAATGATCTTCATCACCCAAGATATCGCTTAATATTTGGAACTTTCCGCTTTCGTTGGTGATCAAACCCATAGCGATTCCGCTTACCGGTTTTTGTAATTGTATACCAGCATCCATTAAGGCCATAGAACCGGCACAAACGGTTGCCATACTTGAAGAGCCGTTGGACTCAAGAATATCGCTTACAATACGAATTACGTAGGGTACGTCTTTAGGAAGCATGGCTTTAATTCCGCGCAATGCCAAGTTGCCGTGTCCAATTTCACGACGTCCAGGTCCTCTGTTCGGACGAACCTCGCCGGTTGAAAAACCAGGGAAATTATAATGCAACATTAAACGGCTAGTACCATGAAGAGTGGGGGAATCTAGAAGTTGCTCGTCGGTTTTTCCTCCTAATGTTACGGTTGTAAGTGATTGGGTTTCTCCACGTGTAAATAAAGAAGATCCGTGTGCTGCTGGCAATACATCCACTTCGGTGAAGATCTGACGTACTTCATTTGTTTTACGACCGTCGAGGCGTTTGCCTGATTCTAAAATCATGGCACGCATCTGGTTGTACTCTGCTTCGTGGAAGTATTTCTTAGTAAGACGAACCATGCGGTCTTTATCTTCGTGTCCTTCGAATTGTGTTAGATAAGCATCCAGAACGGCACGGAACGCTTCTGAGCGTTCTTTCTTAGACTTACCACTTTCAGCTACTTCGCGAATGGCCACAGATGTTTCAGATATTACGCGTTCACGCAATTCTTCATCATTGTCTTCATGATTGTATTCACGAACGGGTTTTTTACCACCCATCTGCTCTAACATATTCCATTGCTCTGCGCACTGAGCTTGTATAGCGGCATGACCGAATTTCAAAGCTTCCAAGAATTCATCTTCAGATAATTCGTTCATTTCACCCTCTACCATGTTCAAATCTTTTGCGGTACCACCTAATAATAGGTCGATATCAGATTTTGCTAATTCTTCACGGGTTGGGTTGATAATAAATTTACCGTCTACACGACCTACACGAACTTCAGAGATAGGTCCGTTAAAAGGAATATCGCTTAGCATTAATGCCATGGATGCGGCCAAGCCGACGTAGGTATCTGGAATTTCGTTTTCGTCTGAAGACAAAAGGGTAATCATTACCTGAGTATCGGCATGATAATCTTCAGGGAACAAAGGACGTAAACAACGGTCTACTAAACGACAAATTAAGATTTCATAATCGGATAAACGGGCTTCACGGCGAAGGAAACTTCCCGGAATACGGCCTACTGCCGCAAATTTTTCTTGATAATCAACGCTCAAAGGCAAAAAGTCAACGCCTTCTTTTGCATCGTAGCTGCTCACTACAGTAGCAAGTAACATGGTTTTACCCACGCTTACAACACAACTACCGTGTGCTTGTCGGGCCATACGCCCGGTTTCGATGTTAATGATACGGCCGTTACCAGTATCAAATTGGGTTTTAGTGATATTCATAGGTTAATTTTTTTAAACAAAAAGCCCCGCTTCGCTTTGGCGAACGGGGCTTTTCTATTCATAAGAAGGAGGAAGAATTACTTACGTAAACCTAATTCCTTGATCAATTCACGATACTTGAAAATGTCTTGCTTAGCCAAGTAGTTAAGCAAACTTCTGCGCTTACCTACTAGTTTAATCAACGACAATTCTGCGCTCTTGTCTTTGCGCGCCTGTTTCAAATGGTTACTGATGTAGTTAATACGCTCGGTAAACATGGCAACTTGTGCCTCTGTACTGCCAGTATTGCGCTCATCGCCACCAAATTTGGCAAAAATCTCTTTCTTTTGTTCTGCGGTTAAATGCATATGCTACTCAATTGGAGGGCAAAGATAC
>JALRKL010000026.1 GCA_023268875.1 Bacteroidia bacterium | reverse complement strand
CGGAAATAATACTCAACGAAAGGCTCGTTGTAACCTAACTTACTTCTCCAACAATTGGTGTCGGGTAAGATTTTGTTGTACAAACCACCTTCTGAGGCTGGATCGTTAGGGTCTATTTGTACACCTGCGAATTCGTGAGTGCTCTGTAATCCGCTGTTATTCGGATTGAACACGCGTTGGTACCAGAATACGAAATCACCGTATTCGTGGTTGCTCACCTCGCATTCGTCCATATAAAAAGAATGAACCGTTACGGTTCTTTCAACGTTATCGTGTTCGTATTTGAGGTCGGTTTCGGTGTTTCCCATGGTAAAGGCACCACCTTCAATTAAAACCAATCCAGGACCTGTTTCTTGACCCTTGTATTTTAATTTGGCATAACCGCCCCACTTGGGATCGTTGTGCATCTGTCCGGTGTTCTTACTTTTAATTCTAGGACCACGGGGATCGCACGATGTGAAAACCACGCCAAGAAGCGCAGTTGCCATAAGTACTTTTGTTGTTTTCATTTTGAAATTCTTCAACATGTGTATAATATAACGAGCGTATGTTCTTATTTATTGCAAACTTACAGTGAAAATATCTTTTTTACTATTTCGTCCTGTATCGATTAAAACTCTGGACACTTTAATGGACGGAATGGTTTGGATCCTGGAGGAACGCACCAATCAATGGTAGCACTAACTTCATGACTAGAAGGAATAGCACTTCTACCATCGCTCACGGTGAAGTCATAACTGTATCCAAATTTAAATCGGTCTTTTCTGAAACCTATCAAAAGGATAACGGCGTCAGACGTGTTATAATTTCCAAATGTTTGACGGAACCACAAACCTGTCACTAAAGGACCTTTATTCACATAAAATCCTAAGTTAAGTTGTGTGAAGTTTCTTTGAACCATGAACAAGGCGTTAGGGGAGATGTTATCTTCACTGAAACGATTACCTCCATATTTAATGTTTCCTCCCATATGAGCGGTAAAACGCATAGGTAGGATTTCATCGGGATTTTCATAGAAACTCCAGTTTGGCTGTGTTATGTTGTGAGCAGCAAAGCCACCATAAAATTTCGAATTGTAAATTACCCAACCTGCATTAAAGTTAGGGTAGGTTACACGTTGGGAAGCTTGTTGTTCACCGGTTGGATTAACAAATCCTTGAGTAGGAAGAATTTGGTCTCCGAAACGCAGACGGTTCCAGTCTAGACTCTTAATCGCTAAAGCACCTTGTAAACCAAAGCGCATTACGGCAGCATTTCTTCCTCTTCCTAGTGGAAGATAATAACTGTAAACTCCGCTAATGGTAGTGGATTGAAGTAATCCTGAACCTGCCACATCGTGAAATACCATTGCGCCAATACCACCACCTATACTAGGTATGTGCTGATCCCATGAAAGACTGTAAGAGCGAAAAGTTCCTGGAAGACTGGGCCACTGATTTCGGTAGTTCATGGAAACACGACCCGCTGCACCTGTTTGACATACAGCAGAGCCCGCAAGAGCCGGGTTGGTATATACTGGAGCCGCGTAGAATTGTGTTAGTTCAGGGTCTTGGGCCTTTAAATTGCCGCTAGCCAAAACGAACATACCCATCAATGCAATGCGTAGTGATTTCTTCATAGTGGTTCTATACTTGGGTAACAAATGTAAAGATAAAACGAATCAAATAAAAAAATATTTTGATTGGCGGCTCTTTTGTGGCTTGCGTTCGCGTAATTCATGACATTTTGAAGAAAAACATTAAAATTGTTTTTAGTGCCTCGAAGAGTAGGTCAGATTTACATCATTCTGAATTCCTTGTAAACGATTGAAAAAGAAAATACGTTATCTTTACAAATCAATCCAAACGATGAATTTCAAATCGAATTTTGTATTTAAAATGGTGATATTGTCTTTTCTGACAATTTCCCAAAACCTTATGGCTCAATTTCAAGGAGAAATAAACCCGTTTTCAACAGGAAAGTGGGTTTCTTTGAATGTTAGTCAAGGAGGGTTCTATCGAATTACATTTCAAGCACTGCAACAATATGGTATAAATCCAGCTCAAATCAATCCCAAAACATTAAGACTTTTTGCTTCTCAAGGAGCGGGATATCCCGATGTGAATGGTGCGGTTACCTCTAGCATGCCCGAAGTTCCCATGTATATTTACGGTGAGGAAGATGGGGCATTTGATGAGCAAGATTACGCCGTGTTTTACATTGAGCCTCTGGTGAGTTATGAGTCCGATAATTTGAGGTTCCGTAAAAACAGACACCAATATGCCAAGTCCATAGTGGCCTATCTCGGAACCGATAACCAAACAAATGGCGAGCGTGTGCTCACAACCCCTGAGAATACACAAAATGACTTACCCATAATTTTTGGCGGTTGCGTTTTAGATATCCTTGAAAATGATATTCAAAACCCATTAGGAATGGGCCGCGTGTGGCTCGGTGAAAAACTGGGAAACGAAACCCTTACACGAACCTACAACACTACGATTGCGCCAGGGTCAGATTCTACTTGGCTTGAATTCCGAATAGGAGCCTCGATGGTGGAGGAAACCGGGAATTTGAATCTTAAATTTGGAAATCAAGAGTTTGATTTGCCCTTGCGCAGGAATATTTCGGGAGATGAACCCATTTACACCCAAGAATTCCAATTGAAAACACCCGAATCCGGGAATTTTTCTGTGACTTTAACCTTGTCTCGAAAAAACACCCAATCGGCAGCTTATCTCGATTATCTGCAATTTCAATCTTTTGGCACGCACAGCAACGTAAATGCTATTGATTGGTTTTATCCTCAGCTAAAGAATGAAGACCTATCCAAAGGAATCGTATTTGAATTTTCGGGTGAAGTAGCCGAACGAATGGTTTGGGATGTTAGCAATGCATACAATCCAATTAAATTATCCGCAAAAACCGTTGCGGCTAATCAGCATTATTTCCATGCAAAACCGAAGCCGTCGGCACACCTAGCCGTTCAATCTGTTTCCCAAATGAAGAGCCCGGTATTCATCGGCGATATAACCTTATCCAATGTGAACGCTATCGTTGCGAATACCTTATACATCACGTCATCTAATTTTGTCACCACTTTAAAAAACCTCGATTGGCAATCTATAAACCCAGATAGTAAAATCGTTACGGTTCAGGAAATCTATAATCAATATAGCGGCGGGCAGCCAGATCTTGGGGCTATTCGCGCGTATTTGCGATTCCTATATACCCACTATAGAGATGTAAACGGCAATCCTATTCTTAAATACGTTACGTTAGTAGGTGCCGCCTCTTACGATTTTTTCGACAGATTGCCTGGGAATACCAATTTCATTCCTATATACCAGTCATTGGGTGAGCAAAAAACATCGAATTTTAGCCTTGATGATTACATCGGATATTTGCAAATTGGGCAGGGAGATCCAAGAATTGAACAAAGTCAATTAGATGTTATTATAGGTAGGATTCCCGTTCGAAGTGAAAACGAAATTCAACAGTACTTCGAAAAAAGAAAAAACTATCATTCTAATAAGAGTTTGGGTTCATGGAGAAGTCGCATCACATTTGTAACTGATGACGTAGACGAATCGTGGGAAAAGGAATTCACCTACGAATCCGAGGACTATGCCAAGTATATAGCAAAAAACCATCCCTACTTGCGTGTTAATCGGATTTATGCAGATGCTTTTGTCCAAAAAACCAATGGTAACAACGAGGCCTACCCAGAAGTTAGCAGCGCGATTAAAAAAAGTTTCGAAGATGGAAGCTTGTTTATAAATTATCAGGGTCACGGGGGAGAAACCGGTTGGGGTCAGGAAGCCTTTTTCGATATCCCGACCATCAATTCATTGCAAAACCCAAATAACTATCCTGTATTGTTCACTGCCACCTGCGAATTTTCTCGGTTTGATAATCCGGTTTTACAATCTGCGGGTGAAAAGACTCTTTTTCGAAAAAATGGGGGTGCAATTGCCCTCATGACTACAACGCGTACGGTTTGGGTGTCGGGCAATTCCATAATAAACGATGCATTTTGGAAAAATTATGGATTCCCAAAACCTAATGAGCCCATACCTACATTAGGCGACTTGTACGGTAGGTTAAAGAACCGACCTCGTTTAAATTCCGAGGATAATAAATTTGCTTTGCTTGGAGATCCTTCTATGAAATTGGCTTTTCCAGAGCACGTGGTAGCCATAGATTCTATTAATGGGAAATCATTTGATTCCTTTAAAGATACTTTAAAAGCATTTGCTGTACTGCGAGTGAAAGGTCATGTTAGCGAGAGATTGAAAGGACTGATGTCTGATTTTGATGGAGAGTTAGAAGTAGAGATTTTCGACAAACCCCTTCAACAATTTACGTTAGATAACGATAATGCTGGAATACGAATTCCGTTTCAGTCGGAGTCAAGCATTATATATAAAGGTAAAGTCACCGTGTCAAATGGAATGTTCGAATTTGCGTTTGCCATTCCTAAGGATATTTCCTATCAAATAGGGGAGGGTCGTTGTATTTTTTATGCTCAAGATGGAAAACGCGATGCAGCGGGTTTTTGGAAGTTTGATATTGGCGGTTCGAGTACTATCGATGAAGTGGATACAATAGGTCCGGTAGTTAAAGCGTTCATGGGTGATACACTTTTTATCAATGGGGGAAATGTTCAATCACAAACGAGTTTCGTGGCGCGGGTTTTTGATCAAAGCGGATTAAATGCAACAGGATCTGGTATTGGTCGAGATATGGTATTAACGCTAGATAAAGGGAGCGAAACAGAGCGCAGTTATGTAGTCAATGAATTTTTTACTTACGACGCCAATTCTTACCAGCAAGGTACTATTGAATTTCCTCTTGATAATTTAAGTCCGGGTAAACATCGTGCACATATTAAGGTTTGGGATATTTTCAACAATTCGGGAATTGCGGAGGTAGATTTTATAGTTGGACCTGCCCGAGAAATGAAAATTTCGGATTCAAAAGCGATTCCCAATCCAATAAATACCATTGAAAATTTGCGTTTTTCGCTAATTCATAACATGCCTAATGAAGATATTACGGCAAAGGTTTCAATCTATACCCTAAGCGGGGTAAGGGTTTTCGAGCGTGAAGCATTCATTTGGTCTGCGCCCAGCAAATTAACGATTCCCGAAAGTCATGAAGATTGGTTTGGGGGATTCGATTTGCCATCGGGTCTTTACGTTTATCAGATCCAGTTAACAACCCAAGACGGTTTGACCGATCGGGTTTCTGGAAAGATGATTAAACCGTAAACCAATGAAACAAAAAATCAAAAAGATGAATCAACGTAAAAAAAATTACCAATCTAAAAAACGAAACCCTATTTTTGTCGGGTTACCTATGTCGAGGAAATTAGTATGTGCAGCTTTGGGCTGTCTAGCGTTTACAAACTCAAGTCTTAGGGCCCAAATTACTACGGGTCAAATTACCGGTGCTGAGCTTTCTGCTGAATTGAATGCGGTGAGTACCATGGTTCCCTTCTTAACCATTTCTCCTGATAGCCGCTCTGCTGCAATGGGTGATGTGGGAGTGGCACTATTCAATCCGGATGCAAATAGTGCGGCATGGAATAATGCAAATTTAACTTTTGCCGAAAATAAAACAGGATTCTCCCTTTCTTATGCGCCTTGGCTGCGTCAATTGGTAAATGACGTAGGGTTTTCTTACCTTTCGGGCTATTCCAAAATAGGTAAGAACTCAGCCGTTTCAGGTTCCTTCCGGTATTTTTCACTGGGGAATATCAACTTCACAGATTTTGATGGCAACCCTACCGGAAACTTCAATCCCAACGAATTTGCCTTCGATATTGGTTATGCTACCAAATTTTCAGAAAAGTTTGCAATGGGCGTAAACTTAAGGTACATCTATTCCAACCTTGTTGGGTCTGGTGTTCGTAATGGTATCGATTACACGGCGGGTACATCTGTTGCAGGTGATATAAGTTTAATTTACCGCGACGAAATCAGAGCTGCGGGAAAAAGACACCGTTTCAATGTTGGATTGAATATTCAGAACATCGGAGCAAAAATGACCTACTCATCTGAAGAGAAAAGAGATTTTATCCCAACCAATCTTAAGTTTGGATTGGGTTATAAGTACGAAATCGACGATCACAATGAGTTGTTTATTTATGCCGATGTAAATAAATTATTGGTTCCAACCCCACCGTTTATTTTGCAGAGTTATGATGGTAGCGATTCCATAGATCCTAATACAAATCAGGTCGCTATAATTGGGAAAAACAAAAATGTAAGCCCGGTACAAGGTATTATCCAATCGTTTTACGACGCCCCAGGGGGATTTTCAGAGGAAATTCGCGAGTGGACGCCATCTGCAGGATTTGAATACCTTTATGAAAAAATGTTTGCCTTAAGAGGCGGAGTATTTTACGAGGCGGCCACCAAAGGCGGGCGCCAATACATGACTTTGGGCATGGGTTTGAAGTTTGAATCCTTAACGCTTGATGCTGCGTATTTAATTCCTTTCGCTAATCGACACCCACTTCAAAATCAAATGCGCTTTTCGTTGCTTTTTGATATGTCCTCTTTATCGGATGATTAATTAGATCTAAGAATTTAAATATGAAGGCAATCCGATCGGGTTGCCTTTTTTCATTATTATATATTAGTTCAACTTGTCGATTTTGTAAAAACCTCTAACTAAGTATTTGTTTATATCTTGGGGCCAATCAACTGATGTAAATTGATGTTTATTACGCATACTTGCGTAACTTTGCCCCATGTCGGATCCGAGAGAAAAATTGGCCCAGAAGCGGGTCGATGCCTTACAAGGGGGTGGACCTAAACGAGTTGAGGCGCAGCATGCCAAAGGCAAGTTAACCGCTCGTGAACGTATAGATTTACTTTTAGACGAAGGCAGCTTCCAAGAAATTGGCAATATGGTGGTTCACCGCAGTCATGATTTTGGAATGGAAAAACAACGACTATTGGGTGATGGTGTTGTTACCGGTTACGGTAAAATTCACGGCCGATTGGTTTATGTTTTCTCTCAAGATTTTACGGTTTTCGGTGGTTCTTTATCAGAAACACATGCTGAGAAAATATGTAAAATCATGGATTTAGCACTAGAAAATGGTGCCCCCGTTATTGGTTTGAATGATTCAGGTGGTGCACGAATTCAAGAGGGTGTTGTATCGCTAGGTGGATATGCGGATATTTTTTATCGCAATACCCGGAGTAGTGGTGTGGTTCCTCAAATAAGCGCAATTTTAGGTCCATGTGCAGGCGGTGCAGTTTATTCGCCGGCCCTGACTGATTTTATTTTCATGGTTGAGAAAACCAGTTATATGTTTGTAACCGGTCCGAATGTGGTAAAAACAGTTACCAACGAAGATGTAAGTGCTGAAGACTTAGGTGGCGCATCGGTTCACGGATCTAAAAGTGGAGTTGCCCATTTTACAGTACCAAATGAGGTGGTCTGTTTGACACAGATTCGTGATTTGATGCAATATGTTCCTCAAAATTGTGAAGAAAAAACACCTTTGTTTTCCTATCAGCGACAATCAGAGGTACGTGAAAAGCTAAAAAACATTATACCGGAAAATCCGAATCAGCCCTACGATATCAAAGAGGTAATTGAAGAAATTGTTGATGCCGATTCCTTTATGGAAGTGCATAAAGATTTTGCTGAAAATATCGTTGTGGGCTTCGGACGGCTAGCAGGAAGAAGCATCGGTATTGTTGCCAATCAGCCTAGTCATTTGGCAGGAGTATTAGACGTTCATAGCAGCCAAAAGGGAGCTCGTTTCGTTCGTTTTTGTGACGCATTTAACATACCCTTACTGGTGTTGGAGGATGTACCTGGGTTTTTACCTGGTACGGATCAGGAGTGGAATGCCATAATTACCAACGGTGCGAAGTTATTATACGCTTTCAGTGAAGCAACAGTACCAAGAATTACGGTTATCACACGCAAAGCCTACGGAGGCGCATACGATGTGATGAACTCCAAACATATAGGTGCCGATATGAATTTTGCATGGCCTACAGCCGAAATTGCTGTTATGGGCGCCAAAGGGGCCGCTGAAATTATTTTCAAAAAAGAAATTGACTCGGCGGAAGATCGCGATTTAGCATGGAAAGAAAAGGAAAAAGAATACTCCGATATTTTTGCCAATCCATACAGAGCGGCGGAAAGGGGATTTGTTGATGAAGTGATTTACCCAGAAGAAACAAGAGAAAAATTAATCCGAGCTTTTGAAATGTTGCAAAACAAAGTGGCTAATAATCCACGTAAAAAGCACGGAAATATGCCGCTTTAACTTTTTTTTATTTTATTTGCCAACCAAACTAAGCCATTCAAATATGGAACTAAAAGACATCCAAACACTTATCAAGTTTGTTTCACAAAATGCCGTTGACGAAGTTGAAATCAACCGCAAAGACTTTAAACTATTAATCAAGAAAAATCCACAGCAGATTGTAACAGCACAGGTTCAAGCACCTGCGCCACAAGCTACCATAGCAGCAGCACCAGCTCCAGCTGCACCTGCAGCGGCTTCCGTTCCAGCGGCAGCTCCAGCAGCCGAGGTTGCAAACGCTTCCAATTTGATTGAAATAAAATCTCCAATGGTAGGAACATTCTATCGTTCGGCGAACCCCGAATCTCCGGCATTCGTAAATGTGGGCGACGAAGTGGCACCGGGCAAGGTGGTTTGTATCATTGAAGCCATGAAATTGTTCAATGAAATTGAAAGTGAAATAAAGGGTAAAATCGTAAAAGTATTGGTTGACAATGCCAGTCCTGTAGAATACGATCAACCTTTATTCCTTGTTGAACCCGCGTAATAATAAATCGTATGTTTAAGAAAATCCTCATCGCAAATCGCGGTGAAATCGCCCTACGTATCATCCGTACCTGTAAAGAAATGGGTATCGGTACGGTGGCGGTATATTCAACGGCAGATAAAGAAAGTTTGCACGTTCGTTTCGCAGACGAGGCCGTTTGTATCGGTCCTCCGCAAAGCAGAGACAGTTATCTTAATATCCCTCGTATTCTGGCAGCAGCAGAGGTAACCAATGCGGATGCCATACATCCTGGATACGGATTTTTATCCGAAAACAGTAAGTTTAGTGCACTTTGTCGCGACCATGGTATAAAATTCATCGGGGCAACACCTGAGCAAATTGACGGTATGGGCGATAAGAGCAATGCCAAGGAAACCATGAAGAAAGCGGGGGTGCCTACTATTCCAGGATCTGAAGGACTTCTCGAAAGTGTTGATGAAGCAAAAACAATTGCAAATGAAATCGGATACCCTGTTATCATGAAAGCTACCGCTGGTGGTGGCGGTCGCGGTATGCGTATCGTTTGGAATGACGACGAAATTGAAGCGGCATGGAATAGCGCAAAACAAGAGGCAGGTGCTGCATTTGGTAACGACGGACTCTACATGGAAAAGTACATTGAGGAACCCCGTCATATTGAAATTCAAATTGCGGGCGACCAATATGGTAAAGTGTGTCATTTGAGTGAGCGCGATTGTTCTATTCAAAGAAGACATCAAAAGCTTATTGAAGAAACACCGTCTCCTTTTATGACAGACGAGCTTCGTCTGAAAATGGGAGAAGCCGCTAAAGCCGCAGCCCAAATCATTAATTACGAAGGCGTAGGAACCGTTGAATTTTTGGTAGATAAACACCGTAATTTCTATTTCATGGAAATGAATACGCGTATACAGGTGGAACACCCAGTTACTGAAGAGGTTATTAATTATGATCTTGTAAAAGAACAGATATTAATCGCTTCTGGTGTTCCAATCTCAGGTAAAGATTATCTTCCTACTAAAGCCGCTATAGAGGTTCGTATTAATGCCGAGGATGTTTACAAGGATTTTAGACCGAGTCCAGGCAAAATAAAGGTACTTCACAAACCCGGTGGTCATGGTGTTCGTGTAGATTCACATATTTATGCGGGTTATACGATACCTCCATACTACGATTCAATGATTGCTAAGTTAATCGTTTCCGCTCAAACACGAGAGGAAGCGATCGTAAAAATGGAGCGTGCCTTAAGTGAATTTGTAATAGAAGGAATCGAAACAACGATACCATTACATCAACAATTGATGAAAAATGAGGATTTTCGAAATGGGAATTTCACCACCGCATTCATGAATACGTTTAAAATCAAATAGTTGCAGAAATGATTTATTTTGGCACGGTATTTGAAATAGTAAAATCAAAATAAACTAAAAATCAATAATCATGAAAAAGCTAACCTTACTCTTCGCAGTCGCTTTCGCAGTAGTTGGATCTGCAATGGCACAAATGGCAATCCCTGGTGAAGTTTTCGCCGGTAACCCCTCACGTTTCAATGGTCGTAAAGTAACCATCAAAAATGTAGAAATAGTTAAATCTGACGCAACAGGAGGTCCATCAATTGGAGGCCCGGCTGGAACCTTCCAAGGTGCTCCAGGCGCTGCAGGATCACCAACAGCTCCTTCTACGCACCCATGTCGTCCACCACGTGGATTCTCTCAAGTTAATGTTTTCTTTAAAGGCGCTCCTGAATATCAGGGTTGTTTCTTTATGGCAGACAATATGAAGACACAATTAGATCGCGAGTGTGGTCATGAGAACACACCTGCACAATTGTCTTTCCGTGGAGATAGCCGCATGGGGTACCATATCACATTCTACCGTTTAGGTATGTAATTCCACAAGAAACCAAAAAGAAAGGCCATCTGTAAAGATGGCCTTTCTCATTTTATAGATTTAGTTCGTAAAGGATTAAGATAGGTTTTAATTAGGAAGCTAGAGATCTTATTTAAATCTTACACCCTTTGCCAAAAATTTAGTTTCCAATTCAAAACCAGCGTTACTCGTATCAGTTGCATCTTCATTCCAGAGTGTGTCTTGATAAAAATTCCCAATAGCGTAAAGGTCTTTTTTAGCGATTCCTTTGGGTACCGTAAATTTATCGTTAAAGTCCACTACAATATTTTTATCATGTAGGTCATAACTGAACCAACAGCCCTCAGCCTGACATACTTCTTTGACTCTTCCGAAAACTATAAAGTCGGTTTTCCCGGAATTATTATATTCTTTGAAGGCCTCCTTCATAGAAATGGCCTTTTGTGTATCAACAGGGTCACCAATTTGGTTGAAATCACTACAAGAAATAGCACTTAAAACGACAGTAACGGAAAGAATCAAATTTTTCATGCTACAAATTTATGGTTTTTGTGAGGTTTTCGTTGGATGTAAGATGCCTCTTTCTTCATCGTGGGCATAGATTAAATACTGTCGTCGTAGTTTTCGAAAGGTATTTAAATCACTTTCCCAAGATTTACGGATTTCTTTTTCGGATTTCCCTGCAATAATTTGAGTTCGAAGTTGAGGGGTTCCAGCTAATTTGTCAAAGAATGAATTGAAAAATTCGGGCTTACTTCCGAAGGATTTATACATTTCGATAAGCCAAACCAAATAAATTCGTTGATAGTCCTTTAAGTAGTCTTTTGCAAAATTATTAAGATGAAGGCCTTTACATAGTTGTCCTTCATAGGGTGGCTTTATAGCTTTCCCAGGAATACTTATTGGAGTGAACTCAAACGTGCCTTCTTGAAACCATGGAGCTCCAAGTACCTCAAATGGCCAAGGAGTCCCTCTACCCATACTCATAATGGTTCCTTCAAATAAGCCAAGGCTTGGGTAGAGAATAATTGAAGCTTGAGTTGGCAAGTTTGGTGAAGGAGGGATTGGGATTTCGTATTCCGTGTTGTGGTCGTAATGCTTAACTGGTATTACAAACAAGGAAAGTTTTTGTGCTTTGGCAATCCATTTTTCGCCCTTAATCATCATGGCTAATTCACCCAAAGTCATTCCGTGCACCAACGGTATAGGATGTAACCCAACCATAGATTGAACAAATTTTGGATCAAGAATTGGACCATCAATATAATGGCCGTTAGGATTAGGTCGGTCGAGTACCCATAAGGCAATATGGTTTTCAGCACACGCTTCCATAATGTAATGCATGGTAGTTAGGTACGTGTAAAAACGCACACCAACATCTTGCATATCGAAAATAATGGCGTCCAAGTTTCTCAATTCTTTTGCACTCGGTTTTTTTTGTTTACCATACAGACTCACAATAGGCAACCTTGTCTTTAGATCAATTGCATTATTTACGTGTTCCCCATTGGCGGCATTTCCCCTAAAACCGTGTTCGGGTGCAAATATTTTTTTTATCTCTAATCCTTGCGCTAATAAAGTATCTACTAAATGTGTAGTGCCAACTGTTGATGTATGATTGGCTACAATTCCCAAACGTTTTCCTTTTAACGTAGGCACATATTCTGAAAATCGTGCTGCCCCTGTAATTATTGCGGCCTTTAACTGGTGATTTTGACTGGCAAAAAAACATAAGTAAATGAGGCAAAACCGATATGCAATGGTATTTTTGAAGCAATACTTGAACTGGTCGTATTTCATAGCACGTAAATTTATTACAAAGGAAGGTAAAACATCTTCTCGGCGTATTTTTTATTTAGCAATTTTATCGGTGGCACTGAGTGTTTGTATAATGCTATTGTCCATCGCTACTTTATCTGGATTTAAACAAGAAATCGAACAGAAAATCTCAGACGTTCAAGGAGATTTTATTATTGATTCAGGCCGTAATATTGAATCCGGAGAACCGTTCCCCATGTCTGATACCGATGTTGTTGCCATGTTGGGGATTAAGCAAATTAAAGGAGTTTCTCGAGTAGTACCAACGGCTTCAAAAGCGTGTATTGTTAAGTCAGAAGAGGATATTGAAGGTCTAATGGCCAAGGGAATAGATTCCCAATCATTAGAATATTTCGAAGGGGCATATCGCTTGCAGCGCGGTTTCAAACATCCCATGAATTCTTGGTGTTGGATATCTGAAAATACAGCAAAAAGATTGCGACTTGATACGGGTAATAGAATCACCGTTGTTTTTTTTGTTACCGATGAAAATGGAAATAGCAGACCAAGGGCTCGGAGATTAACGATTAATGGGATTTATCAAACGGGTATTCAAAAAATTGATGCCCAAATGATATTAGTTGATCAAAGTATGCTGGCCCGCTTTTTTCCCGAAAATAAAACGTATACGCAACTCGAAATATGGGCTGATAAATCTACCGAAAATAACAGTCTACGAAGAGAAATTCTATCGGCTATTCCGAACGCCTATATCCGGCTAAATACATTACAAGAATACAACCGCTTGATATTTGACTGGTTGGCAATTTTAAATACCAATGTGCTCATAATTTTGATTTTAATGGCTTTGGTGGCTATTACGGGTATGAGCACAACCCTTTTAATACTTATCATCGAGCGGACGTCAAATATTGGTTTGTTAATGGCTCTTGGTGCGAGAACACGTGATTTATCTAAATTGTTTGTTATTCAAGCTCTTATAATAGCAGGTGTGGGGATAATTTTAGGGAACTTATTAACGGGTTTGGTGGTTTGGGGACAGAACACCTTTCATTGGATTTCATTAAACGAGGAGATTTATTTTATTCCCTATGTTAGACTGAATTTAACCATTATTGATTGGTTAGCAGTGGATGTAGTGGCAATTTTTGTGATAGGAATGGCGCTCTGGTTGCCTGCCCGATATATTCGGAAAATAGATCTAATAAAAGCCATCACGTTTAAATAAAAAGGCCGATTCTACAGAACCGGCCTTCATATTTGCAATTTATGCAAATATCTTACGCGTCAATTTTCGCATATTTCGCATTTGCCTCAATGAATTCTCTTCTTGGGGGAACTTCGTCACCCATTAACATGCTAAAGATTCTATCGGCCTCTGCAGCGCTGTCGAGAGTCACGCGTTTTAATGTGCGGCGATATGGGTCCATGGTGGTCTCCCACAATTGCTCCGCATTCATTTCTCCTAAACCTTTATAACGTTGAACGTTTACAGAGTCCTCTTTGCCTTTACCCACTTCCTTAATGGCGGCATCGCGATCGTCATCATTCCAACAATATCTCGACTGTGTTCCTTTCTTTACTAAATATAACGGGGGGGTAGCGATATATAAATAACCGCTCTCAACCAACTTTTTCATATAGCGGAAGAAAAGAGTTAGGATCAAAGTACGAATGTGAGATCCATCGACATCAGCATCCGTCATGATTACAATTTTATGATATCGTAAGTTATCAAGGTTAAGTTCTTTCTCTCCATCCTCATTCTGACCAATATGAACGCCTAAGGCTGTGAACATATTGCGCACTTCTTCGTTATCGTAAATTTTGTGCTCTAGAGCCTTTTCAACGTTCAGAATTTTACCACGTAATGGCAATATCGCTTGAAACTCACGATCTCTACCTTGTTTTGCGGTACCCCCAGCAGAGTCTCCCTCAACCAAGAATATTTCACAAATTTTCGGATCGGTTTTAGAACAATCGGAAAGTTTACCTGGCAGTCCCATACCCGACATAGCTCCTTTTCTTTGTACCATATCGCGTGCTTTGCGGGCAGCAGCGCGCGCTTGCGCTGCAAGGATCACCTTATCAACAATGATTTTTGCTTCTTTGGGATTTTCTTGGAGGAAATTTTCAAGCATTTCTCCAACGGTCATATCAACCGCTCCCATAACGTCATTGTTTCCCAACTTCGTTTTGGTTTGTCCCTCAAACTGTGGTTCTTGTACTTTAACCGAAATCACACCTGTTAATCCTTCTCGAAAATCATCGCCGGCGATTTCAATTTTCACCTTGTCCAATAGTTTTTGAGAAACAGCATATGCTTTTAGGGTACGGGTTAATGCACGACGGAAACCCGCCACGTGTGTTCCACCTTCAATGGTATTGATATTATTTACATAGGAATGTAAATTTTCAGCATAACCTGTGTTATACTGAAACGCTATTTCAATTGGAATACCGTGTTTGTCGCTTTCACAGTAAATAGGTTCCGGAATTAACCGCTCTCTCGTTCCGTCAATAAAAGTCACAAACTCCTTTAAACCTCCTTCTGAGAAGAAAACCTCTTCGCGCACATTGCCTTCTTCGTCTTTTTCGCGTTCATCGATGAGCGTTAAATGAATTCCCTTATTTAAATAAGCCAATTCTCTTAGACGATTTTGAAGGGTGTCGAAATTGTAATGCTGTGATTCCTTAAAAATGGAATCGTCAGGTTTAAAGGTTACTTCTGTACCTCGAATATCGGTTGTGCCGATTTCTTTAACCGGGTATAAGGGTTTACCAATTTGATATTCTTGTTGGAAAATTTTTCCGTTACGGAAAACACGCACCTTAAGGTCTTTACTTAATGCGTTTACGCAACTTACACCTACTCCGTGCAAACCGCCGGATACTTTGTATGTGTCCTTGTCGAATTTACCACCGGCGTGTAATACCGTCATAACAACCTCTAAGGCACTTTTCTTTTCCTTTGGGTGCATATCCGTGGGGATGCCTCGACCGTTGTCAATAACCCGAATGGAATTATCTTCGAGAATACTTACGGTAATATGCGTACAATGACCTGCAAGTGCTTCGTCGATACTATTATCTACAACCTCATAAACCAAATGGTGGAGTCCTTTTGGACCGACATCACCAATATACATGGCCGGTCTCTTACGCACCGCCTCTAAACCTTCTAGTACCTGAATATTATCGGCACCGTAATTACTTTTTGATGGATCGCTCATAGTTGCGTTTGACTAAATCGTTAACTGTGTAAAATTAACGTAATACTACCGCAAACCTATTTTTCTAGAGGGGTACTTTTCCACAAAAAACCGACGATTTATAGACCGTCAGTACCAAATATACTTTGAGAAATTTGACCCGTAGCACGCAGATAATCCACGAGAGTATGGATGTATTTAGATTTCTGCTCAATCGTTTTAATACGGGCATTTAGATATCGATTTTCACGGGTATTTAGAAGGAATATGGTTCCATCGCCAGAATCGAATTTTTGACGTTCCAATTCGAATAATTTCAAATAGCCATTTTCTACATTCTTTAGGTGATTATAAACGTCTCGATATACCATTCCTTGTTGAAATAATGCACGAATTTTCAAATCTGTTTCATTACGTTTAAAATCAAACATTTGCGACTTTTGCTGGAAAGTTAATTTTGAAATTTGATAAGCACCCCTTTCCTTTCTTAAAAGAAGTGGTGCGGAGATATTCAAACCGAATCTACGATCTGATCCAAAGGTGTAATCGCCAAACCGGCCATCAAACAGTTGCTGGTATTTAAGGTCAAATCTCGGTAGTAGATTCCATCTTTGAAGTTTTAGATCGAGTTGCTTCTGTTGTAAATCCCAATCTAAGTTTTGTATATCTGGAAGAGCGTTTATCTGTATAGTAGATCGGCCTACTTCCGAAAATAAAGTGTCAAGAAAGTCCAATCCTTTTTTTGTAGGGCTAACGTTTTCCGCAATTATTACAGATTTCCAAGATTCTGTTTCCGGTGAATAATTCCATAAATGTCGACTCAACTGCAGTCGTTGTTTGTAGGTATTCACATTCCATTCTTTGGCCCGAGTTCTGAATAGTTCCAATTGGATATAATTCTCCAAGGTATCCATGCCATTGCAGCCACCGGCTTCAAAAAGTTGTCGTAATGCAACTTGTCGCTCAAGTGACAGGGTCATTCCCAATTGATAAGCCTTCTCTTGCTCGTGCGCAATGTACCAATCGATATAATCGCTCCAAATGATTTCACTTAAATCTTGCAATTGTATCTTTTGAATCTCGAGCGATTGACTTCGAAAAAGCTTCGCTTTAGCCAATGTAGTTCTGCGTTCGTCGGTTATTAGACCTTTTAATAACGGCAGGGTAACTCCCGCATAGCTAAGACCGTCTTGTGGGGTAAACAATTCCGGATTTACATAAGTTCCGCGTGCCGATTCAACGCCGGTTTCAAATTGCAATGGGCTCGCTGTAGGCAATTCTAATGCGAATAATTCTCTGCGGTAATAGGGTAGTTGACCTGCTTCTTTTTCAGCACTTTCAACTATAAATCTGGGGTCAAATTGCCCCCGTTTTTCGCGTAATGTGGCAGCACCAATTTTAGATTCAATTCTACTTGCATTAACGAGTGGATGTCCGTTTTGGACTTCTTGAATCAACTCCAATACGCTTAATTCCAATTCCAACGAATCGGTTTTGTTGAAATCTGTTAATGAAGAAAAAGCTACTTTAGGTTGCGCAAAAGTGCGCGCTGAATAAAGGTTATTGGCACTAATTGAAATTACCAAACACCCAATAATGGGAACCCAAGCATATGCTAATTTATGAATTCCTCTCATGGGTTTTAATTTTTGTTTTCGGCAACTTTTGTCGGCTTTTCTTTAGAAGAGCGAACTTGGGGCTCTACTCGATTGTTGTGATAAAAATCGGGAGGGAATCCACTCAACTGTCGCCATATCTCGTACCAAACAGGCACGGTTTTAAGCAACATATATGCCCGAGCGCCAACGCCGATTTTAAGTTGTTCGGGCCATTTTTTCTTATCAGCGCTCATTTTGACCAATACGCGGTAATTGCCATTGGCTTGCAACGCGTTATCTACCGCGTAAATTTCCCCCGGAAACGTACCATAAGATATCTGAGGCCATCCGGAAAATACCATAGTGGGCCAACCGTCAAATACGAATTGAGCCGGGGCGCCTATTTCGATTAAAGGCATGTCGACCGGTTTTACGAAAAGTTCCACAGCAAGGTTGATTTCTGAAGGTACAATTGTACATAGTGCTTGTCCTTCTGACACAGCGATACCAACACCGTTAGAAAGGGTTTGGGAGACCAACCCTTTTTGAGGCGCTTTAACTACATAAAATCCATTACGAATCTGGTAATTTGAATAGAGATTTCGAAGTTTCGAAACTTCCGTTTCTGTATCCATTTGGGCGGAAATCGCGCTGTAACGCTCGCTTTCCGCTTTTGCAAGTTTTTCACCGTATTCGGCGTCTATATTTTGCAATTCAATTTTGGCATTTTCTATGGCATTGGTTGCCATATTTAACTTGGCCTCTTGTATCATTTTCTTGGCCAAAGCTTCTTGGTATTTTACACGTCTGTTTTCAACATCTAAAGGACTTTTGATTTCTTTTATGCTAAGTAAACTATCCCGAACCAATTGTTGCTGAGCAATTTTTAAATTGATATTAGCGGCTTGCATTTCTGCGAACTCCGAATTGTATTTCAATCGCTCTTGTTGGAGTCTGACCTTCGCTTTTTGGATGGCAAAATCTCGATTGGCCTCTAATTGGGTAATCTGCTGGTTGATGGCGTTTACCTTTGATGAATAACTTAAAATCGAGTTTTCTTTGGCTTTTATCTGAGTAGAAGTTTGTCCAATTAAATCTGGATCGAGATACTCGCTTTTAACTTCGGTTAATACCGCTATAGTATCGCCTTCTTCCACCCAATCGCCGTCTTTAACATACCATTTAAGGATTTGACCGGAAATTACGGTTTGTATCGATTGAGGTCGTTCACTTGGACGCAAGGTGGTTACCACTCCCGTAGTTTGAATGTTTTGTGTCCAAGGAAGAAACAAGAATATAAGGGTAATTACAGAACTGATCAAGATCAATTGACGCATATTCTTGGATACCCAGGGGCTGTCTTTGAAGTGTTCTTTATTGATCATCTGATTCTGCTTGAATTACGTTTAGTTTTTCCATAGAAATTCCGCAATCGTATAAGTTCTCTACCGTGAGAATTAGTTTTTCAACCGCATCCAATAGGGTAATTATCAGTATTTCTGCCGCAAGAAATTGTCCCAAACTGATACTTTGTTCTACCAACAGATAACTTCCGATTATCAATAAAAACGCGGTAAATATTACTTTGGTAATAACACCTAACCATGCTTGACGATATACCACTCCGAAGTGTTTTGTGCGTCCTTCGGAATATTCGTTCATTCTGAAATCCAACATGGGAAGTTCGTCTTCATTTTTATTCAACCACAGATTTCTTATCGACATAGCCGTTTTGAACTTGAAGTTTGACTCGTAACGAGCTGTATCAAAACCGCGCTTCCATGTAAGCCTTAACACCCAGTATAAAACGAATATTAGTATTAAACCAAATGCAATAAATAATGGATGGTAAATGGCAAGCAGCAGTAATCCGAACACGGCTTGGAGTAATTTCCCCGTAAAATCAACCAATAGTTTCGAAAGACTTTTTTGAAGCGTTACGATATCCAAGAAATAGGTAGTTCTAGCCTCCCATTGTTCTGTCATTTTTATGCCTTTTTCTTTTAATTCGAGTATTCGTTCTTTAAAACGCATACCAAAATGTAAAAAAAGCTTACGTTGAATCGATTCCGTAATGCTTATTTGTGCCAAACGAGTGAGTCCTGAAAGCAGAACGGCAAGAGTAATTAATACAGACAAGAAGAACCAACTGGTATTCAATCGGCCTGCCATTACATACCCAATTATTGTTTGGATTCCCAAGGGTAATGCCAAGCTGATTATGCCGGAAAATATGGCATACACATACAAGTATTTAATATTCCGACTCTCGATTTTTATCACTTCAAATATCAGTGATAAGGGAGTTTTGTTAGGTATTTGATTTTGTCTAAAAGGCATCCTATCGGAAAATGATTTACACAAAAATAAGCGGAAATGTATTACTTTCCTCTACCTTGTATCATAGTCAGTGCGGTATTGAACATGATTTTAATATCCAAGGCTAGTGACATATTCTCAAGGTAGAATACATCGTATTTCATGCGTTCAATCATTTCATCAACGCTCTCTGCATAGCCATATTTAATCTGACCCCAACTGGTGATTCCAGGTTTTACTCGATGTAATCGTTTGTATAACGGCGCTTTATCTACAATTTGATTTATAAAATATTGTCTTTCAGGTCTAGGTCCCACAAGGCTCATTTGTCCCATTAACACGTTAAAAAACTGGGGCAATTCGTCGAGTCGGGTTTTGCGCAATACCACTCCAACGCGAGTTCTGCGATCATCAGCCTCACTACTTAGTCGTGGACCTTGAACCTCAGCATCGACGAACATACTCCTAAATTTGATGATTTTGAATGGAATTCCTTTGTAACCGATGCGTTCCTGTTTGAAAAATATGGGTCCATTTGAATCAAATCGAATAAAGAGAGCAATAACAGCAAATATGGGCAAACAAAAAATCAAGGCAAAAAGGGATAATGATATATCCATTCCTCGCTTTACGAATTTCTGCCAGTAGGGCATTACTTCGAAATCGACCTCCGCGAGTTTTGCACCAAGAATATTATTCATTTTTACCATGCCCATAACCATATTATATTCACTAGGCAGCATTTTCACATGAACTTCTTCATTCTGGATAATATCGATGATTTTGGGAACATGGTTTGATTCATTTTCCTCATTGGCGATAATAATATCTTCAATATTGTATTCTTTTATCAGGTGGTTCAAATCCGACCAGACACCAATGATTTTCTTTTTATTTTCGTTCTTCTGAGGGGTGATTTCTACTAAGCCGATAATATCAAAGCCTTCATACACTTTAGGATCCTTTAATTCGAGTAAAAGCTGTGAGGCAGTTTCCCCCGTGCCGATAACTAGGGTTCTGTATCCCCATTCCCGTCTTCTAAACTTTTGAATGGTATAGGTGGCATTCAACATCCGAAGTATCAGAGTGGTGCTGAAGTGAAATATGAATAAAATACCCAATGAAGTGTAATAATCCTGATAGTTAGAAACGCTATCATCAAGTATGAAGAGAAAGAATAAAATCAAAACCCCGACTACCGATGTCACAAGGGTATTTTCCAATTCTTTCAAGCGGGAGCGTCGTAAAATATATTGGTAATGACCGGTTAACGCATAAATGAATATCCAAAAAACGGGAATGATTAACAAGCCGAGATACAACTTGATATCTTGATTTATAGGTACCTGGTAACCATGTTTTACGGCCTCAATTACGTTTTTCCTATACAAAAAGAGGGCAAGCCAACTAATTAGAGCCGCTGAAAAATCTCCGAGCACGTGAAAAATTAAACGCAGGTTCGCTTTGCTCATTACCGTAGATAACTTAAACGCAGATTATCAATTAAAAATTCTCTAGATCCCTGGTAATTTTCGGGTTTATCGCATCGGAAATACAATTCATATTGGGTACCTAAATCTTGGCCTTGTATTTCGGGCAATAGATTCAAGTAAAAGCGCTTCCAAGTTCCTTTTGTTGGGTTTACTGTTAAAAAAGGAACATAATCGTCATTTTGAGGGAACCCAGATGGCGGATATCGAAGAATCCAAACAAGCACGGGTAACTCAGTCTTAATGTCAAACTCTAAAATGGCATCTCGGCCATCCGAAGGAAGACTGCTAATTTTGTTGAAATAACCCAATTCCATAATTTGAGAGGTATCCTTTGTGCTAAATTCAGAAACAAAAACAAGGGATTCATCTGAAAATCTATTATTCAAGTTGAAAGGCCGCTTTTCAATTTTGTTGTAATCAAAACTATCCTTTAAAACAGGAACAAGAGTGGCGCTGCTATCTTCAAAATCTTCTTGCCAAACAATTTCTACGTTCTCTCTATAGGTGAATTTGGGTTGCCAATTGGTGGATTTTTCACGTTTAACTTGCAGGGTGTCTGTAATCAGGTTCAAACTTTTAAATGGTAGAAGAGTTTGCGAGTTCCCATTTACTTTAATAAAGGCTACCGCTTGGATTTCAACATTACCATCGGCATCAATTGGGAACCTGCACGGAATTGGAAAGGTTCCAACCGTTTGGTTGTTTACATATACTTGAATTGCCTTAATATCGTGTATGTTGTTTCCACCAATTGAAGTGGCATCTACGTCAATTTGGTTTATTTCTATGTAAGAAGGAATAAAGGATTTCTCAACTTTACAGGAACTGATACTGAACCATGCAGTTAATATCAGCCCATATATGAGTAGAGATTGGCGCTTTGGCATAGCGCAAAAGTACGGATTCTTGGTTAATAAGGAATTATTATAACGCGTGATAACGACGTTTGACTTTTTCACATACCACTTCAATCATATCAGCCACATCCAATAAATGGGTAAGGTTCGAACTTGGAGATTGTTGTTTGTCAATATTTTCAATAAAACTATGTAAATCAAGTTTTCGCGCGTTGTAGGGTGAAATGTGACGTTCTAATGTAACACGGTTTTCAGTAGAGATTTCTTTGTCTGGATAGAAGTCCATTTCGAGCGATAATTGATCGGTTGGTATTGACATGCGCGATTCATTTAATTGGTTTTCTGCAACATCAATTTCTAACATATTTTCTTTTTGGTAAACCTGAATTCGATGGGTATTTTTGTTTACGGCTCTACCGACAGAAACATGACAAATGGCATCGTTATGAAATTCAATATGAATATTTAACAGGTCGGGATCCTCGCCAAACAAGAACATGGGTCGTGCAGAAATAGATCGGATAGGCGATTTCATTATGCGCTGGGTCAAATCAAACTCTTCTGAAAGATTTTCAAAAATCCAATTCTCAAATTGACCTTTTTTGGGCACAGTACCGTGTTTTTCAACTTTAATAAATCGGGGTTTATTAATGAGTTGCATAGCCGAATTTATTATAGGAAGCCCGAAAAGGGTATTCCCAAATTGAAAAACAGTTCGGCTTTCATTGCGCAGTTTTTCTATTTCTTCAATTTCACCGCTAGACCATTCTCTAAACCCATCTACAAATACATGTTTTCCGAACCGAATCATTTGACGCACTATTTCAAAGTCAATGGTACTCACTTCTCTGCTTATGATGAAGGCATCGCCTTTTTGAATCAAATCCATCATTTGAAAGAAATCTTCAAACATATTTTGATTTCCAGAATCATCTGGATCGATATATCCTACAATCTTAACTCCTTTAAAGCGAGTAAGTTCGTTGGAGTACTCCTGAGTTGAGAGGGAAGAACCCAAAAGGATAACCTTTTTCATTAGTGCAATTGTTCTAACTTTGTGAGAAGCAAAAATCCTCATTGAACCCAATAAAGAAAAAAACGATTTCGCACATACTGTGAAGAAAGCAATATGATAGACACTGCTGTACATCAAGGTCGTAGACATAAGCTAATCAGGGAGTTAGCTACAAAAGGCATCGATAATCATTCGGTTTTGTCAGCAATGGTACGGGTTCCACGCCATTTCTTTTTCCCGAAAGATTTTGAACAATATGCCTATCGTGACGCTGCATTTCCAATTGGTTTTGATCAAACAATATCGCAACCATTTACAGTTGCTTATCAGTCACAACTTATTGATATACAAAAAGGAGAGAAGGTGCTGGAAATCGGAACAGGTAGTGGATATCAGGCAGCAGTGCTGCTTGAAATGGGTGTGGAATTGTATACTATTGAGTACATAAAGCCTTTACTCCAAAAAGCTTCGGCCTTACTCAAGAAATATAAGGGAAATGTGCATCTAATTCATGGGGATGGGAGTAAAGGAGTGCCCAAATATGCCCCATTTGACGCTATAATCGTCACAGCTGGAGCTCCAACCATACAAAACGAATTATTAAAACAATTAAAAATTGGAGGTAAATTAGTAATTCCTATAGGTGAGGCTAAAGATAATCAGCGCATGCACAGACTTACGCGTATATCAGAGAATAAGTTCCACAGAGAAGTTTTGGGCGATTTTAAATTTGTTCCTCTGGTTGGAGATGGAGGTTGGAAGTAAGCAGTATTTAACCGTTCATTACAGATTCAATCTCTTCAGTTTCTATTGGGAAATCCTCCATAAGGTCTATTGTTTGGCCTTTATGTAACCACACATCGTTTTCAATACGAACTCCAATTCCTTCGGCAGGAATATAAATACCGGGTTCGATAGTAAGAACAGAATCTTCTGGTATAGGTTCAAAACGATGCATTACATCGTGCACGTCGAGTCCTAGGTGATGACTTGTGCCGTGCATGAAATATTTCAAATAACTTTTGGGATTATCTTTAATTTCTTGTGTTGTGAATAAGCCTAATTCTACCAACTTCTCATTGGTGTAATTGCCAACTCGAGAATGATAGTCGGGTAATAAAATTCCAGGTTTTAAAATACTTTTTGCATAATTGTGCACATCTAAAACCGCGTCATATACCTCTTTTTGCCTTTTAGAAAATTTGCCGTTAACGGGTATACATCTCGTGCAATCACCATTGTAGTTGGCGTATTCTGCACCAAAATCCAACAAAAGCAAGTCGCCGTCATTACAGATTTTGTTATTCTCTATGTAGTGTAATACACAAGCCGAAGATCCGCTAGCTACGATTGGGTCAAATGCGAATCCTTTGCTTCGGTTGCCATGGTGGGTGCTCGCGCGTGCACGAGATACGGCGAGATGGTCGCCCGCGAATGGTCGGCAGTACTGGCCGGCCAGTCGATCACCGTCGTGTCCGGTGGGGCATACGGCATCGACGCGGCTGCCCACCGCG
>JALRKL010000017.1 GCA_023268875.1 Bacteroidia bacterium | reverse complement strand
GGATCTGGGCCTTGGTCAGCACCCGGTTCGGGTTGGTGGCCAGATAACGAAGCAGTTGATACTCGGTGGGGGAGAGCTCCACGGCGGAACCTGAAACGGTTACCTCGTGGGCATCCTCATTGATCTCGAGCTCGCCGACTTTGATGTGGGAGACGGACGAGCCATCCTTGCCGGTCCGGCGCATGATTGCGCTGACCCGCGCCATATTGGAAATTACTTTCCGCACCAGTATAGGAATCTCTGATCGAGGTTTCTCGGATAATTTCTTGAATATCGCTACTTTTTAATTTCCCTTCTGAGGCCTGTAACATTAATGCAACAACACCGGCAGCATGAGGTGAGGCCATAGAGGTACCACTCAATAATACCCAATATACATCGTCCCCATTCCATTCGTCTTTATGCACTATATAAAGCTTCAACCATCCAGGTACGGCATCTTTGTGATACGCATTTGCAATAAATTGACCCGGAGCAGATACATCTGGATTTAATCTTCCGTCAAGCGTTGGTCCCCAAGATGAGAAAGATGATATCTCACCTTCATCTACGGCGCTATCCGATTGGAATTTTGATTCGAAATTGAGCCAATTCACTCTGTTGTTATAAGATCCTACCGAAAGAATTGCTTTGGAGGTTCCACCGTTTTCAATAAGGGTATGGTTTGCATCACCATTAACCCAATGAGCGGGCTTGTAAGCCTTAATGTAATTTCGAAAAGTTCCCGCAGTCCATTCATATGTTCTGCCAGAATTCCAGCCATGCACCTCTCCCTTTCCTTTAAAATTGATTTTTATAAATCGATTATTACTATTAGCCTCAATCATCATTAGTGCATTTGCTTTTTGATTATGAGGATAGGCCTTGGTAGATGAAATTAACACTTTTAATGTATCGCTTAAATTCGATAAAACCATATTTAGCATAGTGTCTTTCTCAAATATATAATAAGGCGTACTCAATACCGTATTGTCAAATGAATCTATCAATACCACCTGAAACTGCAAATCACTATTTTTTTCCGCCCAAAAATCACAATACACATTTTCCGTTTTAAAACTAGTTCGGCTTCTATCCATTGCTAATGTGGAAGCACTGTCATTGTCAACGACAATTTTTACATGCATTTCATGTCGAGCACTATTGCCATTAGCGCCAACCAAAACCTTGCCGCCGGTGTTCTTGTTTATTGGATATACAGCACTTATCAAATCTTCTAGCCCCAAATCAAACAAGGAGGTACCATCATGTGGGCCCGTATGCATACCCCAAGAAAGATTACAAACTGCTGGCTTATTCACGCTATCGGCATAAGCAAATACATAATCAAACCCATCTAGAATGGTAGCGTTTGCTACTAAATAGTCGCCAAGTGCGCTTCCTCCTAATGTGTCATTTTGGTATTTAATTCCAACAAAAACCAAATCGCTTTCGGGGGCAACACCCGCATATTTCAAATCCGGTGATTTAAATCCGGACCCCGCAGCTATCCCCGCTACATGGGTTCCATGAGAGCCATCCGAGTCAATTGCAGCCAAAATTTCTTCTTCGCTATTTTTAAGAATTCCGTACCTGTAGGGCGCAGGTCCAAGTTGGTTGGCATATTTCTGCTGCCAAAATCGTTTAACACGATATTTTGTTCCATTTTCATTGAAAAAAGTGGGATGAGTAGTTTGAAAACCAATATCTACAATCCCCATCACTACGCCATTCCCTTTAATAGGCGGGGTGTTAATCGCCTGAGCTTTCGCTACGTTAGACTTGTCTAGTGCTTTATCATCTAATGGCCTTGGCGAATTAAAACGGCTCGTTGCTTCGACAAATGAAACTTCTGGAATATTTAAAAGACTTAACACGTGTTCAGGAGCTATTTCAAGAGTGAAAACGCGCGAAAATACACGGAAATTAGCATTCAATTGTTTGAGTTGTTGCTCCATCAATTCCGGAGACCCGGTGAAAGAACCCATGACAGAAATACGACCATTTTCAGACTTGAACAGTAATTTTTCTGTCGAATTATTACCCAACAACCTTAATGAAGCGCCGGCCTTTGGATGAACTAATAACGATGAAAACGAACGGGCTAGTTTTGTATGCTGAGCCGTTATTTCGGGAGAAATCAGTAAACCCAAAATCAATATAAGACGAATCATGATACCGAAGATACGGAAACTCCAAATTTTTCAACTATCAATTATGAGTTATGACCTTATTTTTGCAAAATGAATTTAGATTGGCTAGAACGCACCGAACTATTGATTGGCAAGCAACAGCTCGAAAAGCTTGCTTCATCCAATGTGCTTATCGTGGGATTGGGTGGTGTTGGAAGTTTTGCTGCCGAATTTATATGTCGTGCAGGCATAGGGAAAATGACAATTATTGATGGTGATACGGTCGATAAAACCAATAAAAATAGACAATTACCAGCATTAACAAGCACTATTGGAATGTCAAAGGCAGCGGTTATGGCTAGTCGTTTTTTAGACATTAATCCCGATTTGGATTTACGTGTCATAGACAAGTTCCAACAGCCAGAAGACAATATAAACCTAATTCAAGGAGAGTCCTTTGATTATGTAATGGATTGTATAGATTCGGTTTCCCCAAAGATCTATTTAATTAAAACTTGTTTTGATACAAATCAACGTTTTATAAGTTCAATGGGCGCCGGAGGAAAACTGGATGCTTCTACCGTTAAGGTAGCTGATATATCGAAATCCTATAATTGTCCTTTCGCACGAACCATACGTAAAAGACTTAAAAGGCATAATATCCGTAAGGGGTTTAAAGTAGTCTTTAACCACGGGGAATTGCTGCGCGACAGTATGAAGTTGACGGATGGCAGTAATTACAAGAAATCATTTTATGGAACTATTTCCTACATGCCTGCCCTTTTCGGATTAAGAATGGCGGCAGAAGTCATTCAGGACTTAACCGAAATGTAATTTTTTATAAATGGTTTACCCTTTCGATGAGTAATTCCGTTATTTTCGCCACATGAAATTGAATAAATGGTTATTGATGGCACTAGCGGGCGTTGTTTTTACAACGTCTTGTGAGAAAGATGATCCGGATAATGTTAATAAGGTTGACATTTCTGGGAAGAACAACCAGGAGGTGATGATGATTCAACCTTGGGCATTCTATTCCTATTCTCAAACAATGAACAATCAAACGGTTGATGCAATGGACGATTGTCAAAAGGATGAGGTTTTTGTTTTCAAGGCTAACAATGTTTGCGATGTAAGAACCAATGCAATGAAATGTTACGAGGGAGAACCAGAAACATTTGAAACAGCTTGGAGTATGCCTTCCCCAACGGGAGATATTGTGAATTTCTTGGGATTTGATTTTATACTCAAAACCAAAACCAACACGTCTGTGGTATTCGAACGCGAGTGGGAGAATCGCACCGGAGAGTGGGTTTACGAAAAACTCGAACTGCGTGCTTCTAAATAAGTTCCTTTAGGTATTCCTGGGCCTGGGAATAATCAGGCTTAATATTCAAAGCTGCTTGATAGTCCAATCGAGCAGCTTTTTTATTGCCTTGTTGTTCGAAGGCATAACCGCGCAACGTGTAAGCTTTAAAGTTCTCAGGCTCTAGATCGAGAATTTTACTACACAAATCTACGACAGCATCGTGATTATCAAACAAGGCCTGAATAACCGCTAAATTATAATGAGCAAAAACATGTGATGGATTGATTTTTATCACGCGGTTGTATAAAATTTCCGCGTTCGCATATTGTTTATTTTGTTGTTGAATATATGCTTTTGCATAAAGAGCTTCTGCACTAAATTCATCAATTACAAGGGCTTTATCGACATATTGCGATGCTAGTGCAAGGTCTTTATTCATCAAAAACATCGCCTTTTGCATGGTAGCGTCATAATTATTTGGATCCCTAACAAGGATATCATCCAAAACAGCCATTGCCATTAACGTATCTTTTTGTTCTTTGAGAGCGACTACCCGAAGCAACTGGGCTTTTGTTCCAAAATCGGGATTCTTTGCGAGTTTTTTTAAGATTGGTTCGCTTAATTCGTATTGCTGCCTAGCGAGTAACAACTTGGCGTAAAGATATTGTGCTTCAGCGTAATCTGGCTTCAATTGAACTGCCGCTTTTAAATGCTTTGACGCCTCTTCGAAATTAGCAGAGTCTTGCTCCAAATATGTTTCCGCTATGCGGTACCTGTACAAAGGATTTTTGGGTTCAAGCCCCAAAGCAGTATTAAAATCAATAACGGCATTTTTAAAATCTTTTTGAAAGTAAAACGCATTACCACGTAAGTAATAGTTTTCGGCAGTGAATGGATTCTTGCTTATTTTCCGGGAAACACTAATAATATCTTCGTTGTAAGAAGTATCGGTTTCGCTGATTAGAAGCGCTCCTTCAGGAAAGTTTTGATTACAATTAACGAGGAAGAGCGCGACACTGAGAAAAAAAACTGTTTGTCGGCGCATTTGGTGCTCGGGACGGGAATCGAACCCGTACTCACATTACTGTGAACAGGATTTTAAGTCCTGCGCGTCTACCTATTCCGCCACCCGAGCTGAAAGGAATGCAAAAATACAATAAAAATCGATTTTTACATTAATTCTTTCAAGGAATTTTCAATTATGTCGCATGCTTCATGAATCTGTGCCTCTGTTATTACCAAAGGTGGAGCAAATCTGATTATGTGTTCATGAGTTTGCTTGGCAAGTAAACCATTGTCACGCATTTTGATACACACATCCCAAGCTTGAATTCCATTACCAAAAGGTTCGATTTTAATAGCATTCAATAAGCCTTTTCCACGCACCAAAGAAACCATAGGTAGATTCATTTTTGACATTCTTTCTCGAAAAATCACTCCTAATTTCTCGGCATTTTCCGATAATTTCTCATCTGTTACGACTTTTAAAGCTGCCATGGCGACTGCGCATGCCAGTGGATTTCCCCCGAAAGTACTTCCATGCTGTCCAGGTTTAATCGTTAAAATTACTTCGTTGCTTCCTAATACACAACTCACGGGAAATACCCCTCCTCCTAAGGCTTTTCCTAATATCAACAAATCAGGCTTCACCCCTTCGTGGTCGCAACAAGTAAGCCGGCCCGTTCTTGCGATTCCTGTTTGTACTTCATCTGCAATAAACAAGACGTTGTATTGGGTACACAAATCTCGAACCGCTTTCAAGTATCCCTCATCAGGTACCACTACTCCAGCTTCGCCTTGAATTGGCTCGACCATAAACGCACATATATTTGGGTTGGCTTTTAATTCATTTTCAAGTGCAGCAATATCGTTATACGGGATATTTGAAAAATTAGGAACATATGGACCAAAGTTTCCATAACTATCTTCATCATCGGAAGAACTAATTGCCGCGATGGTTCTACCCCAGAAATTTCCTTCAGCAAATAATACATGAGCCTTATTCTCTGGAATGCCTTTTACTTCATAACCCCATTTCCGAGCAAGTTTAATGGCTGTTTCACCGCCTTCCACACCAGTATTCATAGGCAAAACACGATCATATCCAAAATACTCCGTGATGAATTTCTCGTACTCGCCTAAAACGTTGTTATGAAACGCTCTGCTTGTTAAAGTAAGTATTTCAGTTTGTTCTTGGAGCGCTTTAATTATTTTTGGATGACAATGTCCTTGATTTACAGCTGAATAGGCCGATAAAAAATCCAAATATTGCTTGCCGTCTACATCCCAAACATGCACACCTTTACCTTTAGCAATTACAACGGGTAAGGGATGGTAGTTATGGGCGCCATATTGTTCTTCAAGTTCAATAAAATAATTCGCTTTACTCATGGTGCGAAAGTACAATGTTTTAAAATAAAGTACCCAATAGCCGCACTCAAATCGATATAAATATAAAGTTATTCTTATATTTGGAAATGCGGCATATCTCAATCTGGGGCATTATGAGAATAGGTTTGTTGATATGCTTACCCCATTCGATTTTTTCACAGAATAGCATAAAAAAGGAACATTATTCGTACACGAAAGGACGTTTAGAATGGTTGCTTCCTTCAAGCCTTAATTCCGAAACACCCTTTGTAAAAGCGGCATTTTCTATTTCGGAATCTGCTTTGAGCGAGCTGGAAAGAAACTTAATTTATAAAACGAGTGACCGGATTCATTTTATCGCTTTCACACATTACGGTGATTATTGTAGATTCAATCAAAATCGCCATTCGCTCAGTTTCCTTGAGGAACCTTTTTACGAGAGCACCAATTCGGGGAATGTGTACCACCCTATTTTAATTACGGGGAGTTTACTCGATATTGAATACCAAATAAGAAAGGCTACCGCACGACAATTTTTAGATGAGTTTCTATTGGGCTTTACCTATCGCGATCGATTTGAAACAATTGAAAATCAAAATACACCGATTTGGTTGAAAAGTGGATTTATTGAGTACTTCGCTTCAGGAATTAATCGTGAAGACTTTATTCAATTCAAAGCCCAACTAAAAACGAAATCTTTTCGGAATTTGAATTTCATTGCCCCTGAACACCAAGTCTTGTTTGGCAAGGTGCTTTGGTATTTTTTTGAAAAAGAAAAGGGCCGAAATTTAAACAGCGTTTTTTGGACTCTAATTAAGTATGCCGACAACTTCGAAAACTCTTTTGAATACCATTTCGGGATTTCGTTTAGAGATTGGTTGGATTTACGGGCGATAGAATTGCAAAAACTAGACCCGTTTATCAGTAAATCTTCCGATGCTCAATTTCCATTGCCCATTTCTGAGAGTACAAGAACAAAAGCTTATCATAATCAGTCGAGGGAATCCGCAATTATAACTTCTATCAAGAGAGAAAAAGAAACCAGTTACCTTTGGGCGCCTAGCCTCAGCAGTAGAACCAAATTGCATGAGAAACAATATGGGTTTGAACGGCCATATCCCAAATTTCTTGAAACATCGTGGAGTTACAATTCAACTTCGAGATTATGGGATTACATCTATTTTGATGGAGTTTGGAAACTAAAAGCAAATAATAAGGTGATTCCATTAGGAATTGCAGCAAACTTTAAGATCATTAAATCACGCAATGACACGGTCTTTTTAATAAAAGAAGAATTAAGTACGACATCTCTTGTTTTATTTTCCATTTCAACTGAAATTCAAATATCTCAAAGGGTTTTAGACGCGAAAGGGTCAAAAATAGAGGACTTCGTATTTCGGGGCGAGAGATTTTATGCAAGTAAAACTCAAATAAATGATACACGTTACAAAACCGAATTGGGCTATTGGAATTTACCTGAATTCGGCCGATTTAACGTGTTTTACCAAATTGATGCAGAAAACGGACAATCGGCACCTCAGAATCTCGTAATTGAAAGTGAAAATCGGTTTAGTTTTATTATTAATTCTGCAACAGAAGACGCTGTTTATCACATTAAAAATGAATCATCTAACCCAGAAAAAAATACGAACGTTCTTAAAACGCCTACCAAAGGAATGTCTTACCAACAAATAGGAATTGAAAATTCCGATAGATTCGCGGAATTTTACATTTATGATCACAAATGGAATCTCAATTATATTGAGTTGTCCGCCCCTGTTTTTGATCGAGATACGTTTGTAAAAATTCCACTAAGCTTTGATAGTACTCATTCCCAACGAGACAGTATCCCCCAAACTAAAATCTATTCTGAGAATCTGAAATTTACCGCTCCATTTAAGCGTAAAGCATTTCCAAAGACAATAATTAATGCGGCTGAACCAATAAAAAAAGATTGGGCCAAATCATCCTTTAATCCATGGTTTTATCTTCATTCCAGTCACATTTACATGAGCAATGAAGATTTTAATACGCCATACGATGGAAGAGTTAGTATCGAGGAATCCTACAACTCCCCATTAACTTTCTTTTTGAAAAATTCACTTTTAGATATCTCGAACTATCACCGCCTCGATTTGAATTTGTTTAGTAATATCAATCGCCGTCGGTTGGGTTTTCAATTGGATTATAAGTTTAACAAAGATGAGGCGCTAACACATTATGCTAAGTTCACCTATCGATTACGGCAGTACACAGAAGATGAAAATACCAACTTTAGGAATCGTACTTCAGAGCTTGATTATCGATTGAATTATAAACAAGGAGATTGGATTCTGTATGCAGGTGCGCGAGCAATCAATAGCCAAATTGTCGCTTTGAATAATTCTCGTGAAAAGATAAACATTGCAACTGAAATGCGTTGGCTTTGGGAGGCACCCATCGGAATTTATAAGTACATAAAAACTTCAAATAACCTATTTCAAAACATTGAAATAATAACGGATAATAAATTTTCTTTAGGTCTTATTCATCACGATAAAAAAGCAAATCCATCTGCCGGAATTGAAAGTTTAATTGGCATAAAAGGCCGCCTGTTTTTATTTGAAATGAAAAGTAATTTCTCAGCGAAATACTCTTTTACAGACCATAACGTGAGTTATTCTTTGGGAGGAACAAGAGGATGGATTTCACAAAGTGCTAATACTAATGTTATCTACGACCGATTAAGACCCATGCAACAACAATTTTTAATAAGTGGTCTTTCGATTCGGGGATTGCCAGTAGGAGTGAGAATAGGAAACAGTTATGTGCATATGCAGCACGAATTGGGGCTTCCTTTACTGCGGTTGTTCCCCAAATCACTCAAAGAACGGATTTTTTGGCGCAGTATTGTACTTTACGGGTTTTGGGATATAGGTCTCTCCTTTTATGGCAGCAGTCCCGCCCATTACAGCAATCCCTACAATACGAAATCAATCATAACCCCGAATTACACGCTGAGCGCGAGCACCAGGCAGAATCCATGGATCAGCGGCCATGGAATCGGGGCTCAAATGAACATACTTGGGTACCCTATACGTTTGGATTATGCACAAGGACAACTTGGAGGGGAAAAATCCACACCGCGCTTGCTTTTATCGCTTGGAAAGATTTTTTAAAAAACCCATTTATTTATCACCATAAACCCGAGTTTTTGCTTTATTTTGCATGTTTTTAACACCCATGGGAATTTTAAGTTTTTTAACACAAGAGTTGGCTATCGACCTTGGAACGGCCAATACCTTAATAATTCATAAAGAAAAAGTTGTTGTAGATGAGCCGTCAATTATTGCATTAGAAAGAAGTTCGGGCAATGTTATTGCTATTGGCCGCGAGGCTATGCAGATGTATGGAAAGGAAAATGAAGGAATTCGAACTATTCGTCCGTTAAAAGATGGAGTTATTGCAGATTTTCAAGCAGCTGAACATATGATTCGCGGAATGATCAAGATGATGAACCAACGTCAACAGTGGATAAGTCCACAGTTAAAAATGGTCATTTGTATCCCCTCTGGCATCACGGAAGTAGAAAAGCGCGCCGTTAAAGACAGCGCGGAACGTTCAGGAGCAAAAGAAGTTTATTTGATTCATGAACCCATGGCTGCAGCTGTCGGTATTGGAATAGATGTTACCCTACCTCAGGGAAATATGATTATCGATATTGGAGGTGGAACCACAGAGATTGCTATTATTGCCCTGGGTGGTATCGTTTGCGACGAATCCATCCGTGTTGCAGGCGACGAGTTCAACTTAGATATAGTTGAATACATGCGCAGAGAACACAACTTGTTGATTGGTGAACGAACCGCTGAGAAAATAAAAATTTCTATCGGAAGTGCAGTTCAAGAATTAGAAAATCCACCTGAGGACTACGCCGTACACGGTCGTGACTTAATGACGGGAATTCCTAAGAGCATACACGTAGGTTACCATGAAATTGCTCGTTGTTTAGATAAAAGCATTATGAAAGTTGAAGAAGCCATTTTAAGAGCACTAGAACAGTCACCTCCTGAATTAAGCGCGGATATCCTAACCAATGGCATTTGGCTTACCGGTGGAGGTGCCTTGCTCAGAGGACTAGATAAGCGAGTCTCTTCTAAAACGAAACTTAGAGTGAATATTGCTGAAGATCCCCTAAGGGCTGTTGTTCGCGGCACAGGAACTGCCTTGAAGAACATCGGCAAATTCAAATTTTTGATGACTGCTTAACCTGACGCTTCATGTGGGTAATAATTCGATGGATTCGGACTAATGCCTATCCGTTAACGGCGTTTTTACTATTCTCGTTGTCTTTTAACTTGATATTGCGTTATCAACTCTACCAACATTCTTTTTACTTCAACCAAAGTGTCTCTTTTTTTCGAGCTATAGATAAATCTAGAACCGACTTAACCGAATATTTATCTCTTAAGCAGGAAAATCTTTATTTGAAGGAAGAAAACAACCAATTGCGACAGATGTTGCAAAATAATTATTTACCAAAATTCACCTCAATCGATACCACATTTATTGATACAACTAAAACAACAAAACAAATTTACACGTATTACCCAGCCGAAGTTATTCGAAACACCACCAATAAACGTGATAATTTCTTTTATCTAAATCAAGGCGAGAAGCAAGGAATTGAAGTTGGAATGGCCGTAATTAGTCCAAAAGGCGTTGCTGGAGTTGTAGTAACTACGTCTGATAACTTTTCTCGAGTGATGTCGGTTTTAAACTCGAAATTTGAATTAACCCCATTTATTCCTGAGTTAGATCTAAGACAAGGGGTTGTTAAATGGGAAGGTGGCGATGAGAGATTCGGATATCTCAAAGAAGTAA
>JALRKL010000083.1 GCA_023268875.1 Bacteroidia bacterium | reverse complement strand
GGAGGAACTCGTTAATTTTTGTTGAATACCCTTTTAAATAAATATAAATAAGCAAACATGGCAGGAGGAAAAGAAAGTCCACGTCAGAAGATGATCAACATGATGTATCTCGTGTTGACAGCCCTTTTGGCGTTGAACGTGACAAAGGAAATCTTGCTTGCATTTACCGTGATTGACAATTCTTTGAAGAAGTCAACCGCTAACATCGACGTAAAAACGGTGCAAATGGTGTCTCAACTTCAAAAAATCGCGGGCGATAACCAAGCGGCTAAAGCGGCACTTGGATATTGCAACGATGCAAACAAAGTAACTTCCGACTTTATAAAGAACATTCGTGAGATTAAAACACACCTATTACGTTACTCTTTAGGTGCAACAGATCCTAACGATAAAAATATCAAACCAGAGGATGCCTTTAGTATTCCAGATGAAACCCGTAAGGATTTCAAATTTTTTAAGGAATTTCCTTGGGTAGAAACCAAAAATGGTGAAATGCCTGAGTTAAAAGCAGGAGATAACCTTGACGATCACGTTAGATATTTCAATGAGGAGCTTGCCGGTAAACGCGGTAAAGATTTAGAATTAGCGATAAATGATGCGCGTGTAAAACTTTTGGGAATGCTTAAAATAGCTGCTACAGATAGCAATTTGGGTAAAAACGCAGAAACACGTTCTTTTCTTAAGTCCAAAATGACCGAGTTATCTCAAAAGACTTCTTTAGTAGCAGGTGATGTTAAAGATCCTTTCTCAAATAAGTCTGGAAAGATCAAGGACAAAGAAGGTAATATGTTGAATTGGTCGGAGGTTTATTTCCACAGTACGCCTCTTGCAGCGGTTTTTGCCATTCTTTCAAAGGTTGAGAACGACGCTAAATTGTTAGAGTCTGAGGTTTGTCAAACATTAGCAGAATCAGTAAGTGCGGCGGACTTTAAGTTTGACGCGATTATTCCAGTTGTAGCTGCGAAAACAGGTGCCGTGGTTACGGGTCAAACCTATGAAGCGGATATTCTATTAGCTGCTTATAATTCAAAAGCAGATATGAAGGTTTTTGTAAATGGAAACAGCATCCCAGTTGAAGCTGGTGTGGGTAAATACAAGGTTACTCCACAGAGTCCAGGAACGAACAATTTGGATGTTAAAATTTCTGTTCCGAAACCAGGTGGTGGGGAAGAAATTAAAGTTGGAAAAGCTGAATTCACCGCTTTTGCTCCTTCGGCAGCTATCTCAGCCGACGCTTTGGCTGTATTCTATGTGGGTTTGGAAAATCCAGTTTCGATTTCCGTTGGTGGTATTGATCCAAGTAATTATTTGGTGCGTATCGTGAACGAAAACGGAGGTCCTACATCTGCAAAAATTATAGGTTCTAAAGGCCGTTACAAGGTGTCTATTGCTAAGAGAACTGATGCCAAGGTGAAAATCCAAGTCGCAGTTAAGTTGTCAGATGGCCGCGTAAAGAGCATGGGTGACAAGGTATTTAAGGTTAACAGAGTTCCAGATCCACGCTTCCGTTGTGGTGGTGTAGAATTTAAAGGTTCTGTGAATGTTAATGCCTTAAAATATCAAAAAGCAGCAACGGCAGTACTTGATGGTTTTGTTTATGAAGGGGTAAGATTCCGTGTTACCGGTTATAAATTTATGGCGGTTGGTAGAAGAACTAACGGTCCAAAATTTGCCAAGAGTGGTAGTGCCGATCTGAGTCCAATCAAACCAATTCTTGATCAGTTAGGTCCTGGCGATTTGATGACATTTACCGATATCACAGCTGTAGGTCCTGACGGAACCGAACGACTTCTTGATAACGCTAGTGCACAAGTAAAATAATAATAGAAATTCTCAAATGATACGTAAAATCTGTTTTTCACTACTTTTAGGTTCCGCCTTCACGTTAAATGCTCAGTGGGGTGGTTGGGGCGATGAGTCTTCCTCATCGGAAGATAAGGGTTCACAGTCTGTTGACTTGGGTTCTTCATCATCAAAACCGGCTCCAGCGGAAAAACCTAAAATAGTAATTGAAGCCATTGGTACACACTACGATGATGCTCCAAAAGCACATTTTGAACCTGAGTATGTGAACTCAGATACCAACGTTTCCTTGCATCAAGGTGATTCTTTGTTAATTCGTAGACCTTATTTGCGTCAGGCTGATGTGAAATTCCGCCGCCGTATATGGAGAGTAATCGATTTAAGACAAAAAATCAATAAGTCATGGACATGGCCGCGTAGTCCTATAACTCAAGTTTTTTGGGAGCTAGGTACTAAAGGTTTGGTAAGAGCATATGCGAATGATTCTTTTAATCGTATTATCACCCCTGAGCAGATTTTAGAAATCACCTCTAGTTTAGATAAAGTTCCGGTATTGTTACCTGGTATTGATCCCACGGAAGCAACAGGAGACGATTATGTCGACAGTACCATTGTTGTAATGTTTAAATGGAATAATATCAACAAATTCGAAATTATGGAAGATTGGGTTTTTGATTATAAACACGGAGAAATGAAGCCAATTATCATTGGTATTGCTCCTGTAAAACCTGAATTCATTGATGCTCCTCAACCTGATGGAACTACGAAAAAAGAGATGGTTGGTGAAAGCAAGCCTTTTTGGTTAAAAATGGATGATTGCCGTTCTACGTTAAGTAAATCACAGGTTTTCAATCGTTATAATGATGCAATGCGTTTAAATTGGGATCAACACATTAATCTTCATCGCTTGTTTGATAGCTATATTGTAAAGCAAACCGATTGGGATGATTTATATATTGCGTCAAAAACAGAATTCAAAGACGATAAGGTAGCGACGTTATTAGAGGCTGAGAAAATCAAAAATGATCTTTTCATCTTTGAACACGATCTTTGGGAATATTAATATTGATATTTTTAATGCAAAGGCCATCCTCTATGGATGGCCTTTTGTTTTATAGAGTATTTCTACTACGGGGATTCTTTTAAGGGAATTTGCAATTAATATGTAGGGTGTTTGATTTTTGTTGTGTAATATATCAGTTGTAAATGATTTTTCGTATCTTTGCGCTTCGTTTGTTTATAGGTGTTTAAAGATGGAAGAATTCGATATTGAGTTTGTTAAGCTTAAAAATGGAATTCATCGTTTTGAATATCAAATAAATCGTTCGTTCTTTGACTTTTTTAAGAATCAAGAAATAATAGCTGCAGATGTTCAGGTGTTGGCCGTTCTAAATAAACTGGATAACATGATTCAAGTTGATATAGACGGTTTAGGCACTTTGGGATTTACGTGTGATCGCTGCCTAGGTGGGGTGAATTATCCCGTTAAAAGTCAGTTTAAAGTGATTTACCATTTAAATTCCGTTGAAAACAAAACGGATGAAGCAACAGAAGTGAACTTAGATATCATGTATTTATCGGGTTCTCAATTCAAATTGAATATCGGTGAGTCTGTGTATCAAAGCTTTTTATCGACAATCCCTTTTGTTAAGCGCTGTGATGATGTAGAAGGTCAACAGTGTAACGAGGAAATGTTAGAGCGACTTGATTCTTTAGAAGATTCTAAAGAAAGTTCAAACGAAACAGACCCGAGATGGGAAGAATTAAAAAAACTATTAAACAAAAAAGAGAAATAAAACGTATTCACTATGGCACATCCTAAACGAAAAATTTCGAAAACGCGTAGAGATAAGCGTCGTACACACGACAAATTAATTGTACGTCCGATGATTGCAGATCCTGTAACTGGAGATGTATCTCTCTACCATCGTGTTAATCTTGAAACGGGCATGTACCGTGGGGTTAAGGTGATGAAAGGTCGCAACGAAGACTAAATAGATGATAAAAATAGGTGTTGATGCAATGGGGGGGGATTATGCCCCGCTTGAAGCTATTAAGGGAGCGAGCCTATCTAAAAATGCGTTCCCCGATGTTCATATTGTGCTATACGGCGATGAGA
>JALRKL010000038.1 GCA_023268875.1 Bacteroidia bacterium | reverse complement strand
CATATTTCCATCGATACATATTTAAAGTTACTTCCGACACACTTATTCCCAGACCTGAAACAGAAGAATTATGTGAACGTATACTCTCAGAACATGGTAATGAACCAAAACACATTGTAGATTTTGGCACGGGATCCGGGTGTATTCCAATAACCTTATTAAAAGAACGTCCCAATTGGAAAGGCACGGGCATTGATATTTCTGACAAAGCCCTTGAAATTGCTCGAAATAATGCCGAAACCCTCGAGGTAAGCAATAGACTTGAATTTCAAAAGGGAGATATTCTTAAATTAAACATATTACCTCGCGCTGATATATGGATTTCAAACCCACCATACATTTCAAACCAGGAAAAATCATCCTTGTCGAATCATGTGCATATTCACGAACCACATACAGCCTTATTTGCAGGTGATGATCCACTAATTTTTTACAAAAAAATGGCATCGCTTTTTTCGGCACAAAATCAAATTGGTGAATTTTGGTTCGAGATAAATCAGTATCTATGGGAAGAGACAATTTCAGTATTTTCTTCTTTAAATTTAATAGCAAAAAAAATCGAAGACTTCTCCGGAAATCCTCGATTCTTAAAGGTGTATAAACCGTATTAATTTTTTAAGAGGCGGTAATCATAGTACCCTTTTTCTTTAGGTCACCGCGATTATACATTAAAGTCAAAGTAGTATATACCCCTTGTGAAAAACGTTTCTTATCGTTTTCTCCGCTGCTTGGAAAAAGACCGTCGATAATATCACGAGAAGTAAGCGGCTTTTTGTGCTTCTTTACAAAACTCAAAATTATATCACGCTTTGTCAATTCACCTGCCTTCTTGCGTCCACCGCCCTTGCGACCCGTAGATCCAACTGGCCTTCCGCGGCGCGCTGTTGTGTTCAATGGCGGCCTGCCAACTTTACCTCTTCTTGTACCGGCTGTAGTTAATTTTTTACGGTATTCCTTGGCTCTATTCTTCCAAAGACTAATAGACATTTCCAATTTAGCCTTTTGTTTTTCGAGTTCGCGAGCATGGCGTTGCTCAATTTTCTCGAATTCTTTTGCAGCTAAATCTTCCGCTTTTTTTAAGTGGCCCAAAATACCTCCAATTTCACGCTCCAATTCGGTAAAGATTGAACTAGAATTGTTTGACCCTTTAAGCGTTGCACGCTTATTTTTGTTTTTCGAACCTGGCTTTCTACCTCTCTTTTTGGGTTGTGTTTTTTGTTCCATTTTTTAAAGTTGTTAAAAGTTTTATTTAAGATTTCAATACGAAAAAAGATATTAAATTTCAGTCCAACAAATTTTATATTAAACTAACACTAAAATCCGATAAAATTATTATTTTATTAGATGTTTTTATTTCAAATAAAGGTATCTATTTAATGATATTTTAGTAAGAAGGTAAAATATAGCCGTAATTTGCAGTATGAATTTCAGCAAATATGAAGGCCCTCAAGACCTATTGCAACTAGCTCCTAGCGATTTGCCTCATTTTTGCCAAGACCTCAGAAATTACCTGATTGAAGAAATACTTCAACAAGGCGGACATTTTGCCGCTAATTTGGGAGTGGTAGAGCTTTGCGTTGCCTTAATGGTTAAGTTCCCAGTTGAACATCATCGATTTATTTGGGATGTAGGACACCAAAGCTATCCGTATAAAATACTCACGAAAAGAAAAAAACAGATTCAAAATATTCGATCATTTGAAGGCATATCGGGCTTCCCAAAAATAAATGAAAGTCCGTATGATTCATTTGGAACCGGGCATTCGAGTACCGCTATATCAGCAGCCATGGGTATGGCATGGGCACAAAAAAGCCTATCTCCTAAACTCCAGCATACAGTTGTTTGTATCGTTGGGGATGGCGCGTTAACCGGCGGTATGAGTTTCGAAGCTCTGAATAATATTAAAAGTAGCCAACTTGATATACTTATCGTATACAACGATAATGGAATGGGAATTGATCCAAATGCAGGAGCCATCCACCTTGCAAATGCAACAGAGTTAAAACGTTGGTTTGAATTTTTCGGGTTGCATTATTCGGGCCCCATAGACGGACACAACACCGATGCCCTTTTATCAGCAATGGATCTATGCCAAACGCAACCTGGACCAAAATTACTGCACGTCAAAACAATCAAGGGAAAAGGATTCGAAGCCGCTGAACTGGAACAAACCAAATGGCACAGTGCCCCAAAATACGTCAAGGTTCAACCCAACACCAGCAAAACACGCGCTTGGCACGAGGCTTTTGGCTCCTTGGTATACGAATTGGCAAACTTGAATAAGGATATAATGGGAATCACCCCAGCTATGCCAAGCTCCAGCGGTCTTTCTAAATGCATTAAAGAATTCCCAGAGCGGTTTATTGACGTTACGATAGCGGAACAGCATGCCCTAACTTTTGCGGCCGGCATAGCCCAATCGGGCAAACGGCCTGTTGTAGCTATTTACAGCACCTTTTTGCAACGTGCCTACGATCAATTAATCCATGATATAGCCCTGCAAAATCTGCCCGTAGTGATTTGTATTGATCGCGCTGGTTTGGTTGGTGAAGATGGTCCCACACACCATGGCGCATTCGATTTGGCCTTTCTACTACCAATTCCCAACTTGCATATTTATGCACCCGCAACCGAAACCGAACTCCGAATCAGTCTAGAACAAGCCCTTGAATCCAAGAACCCGATTTGTATTCGTTACCCCAAAGGCCCCATCCCCGAAATTTCGGGAATTGGTTCTGGAAGTTTAGATTGGGTCATACAAAACAATCAAAATAATATTCTTTGCATTTCTACCGGTAAAACCTCTGAATTCTTGGGGGAAATTCGCGAACGCCTCGAACCACTAAAGGTTAATTGGCTGCATATTTGCCAAATCAAGCCCCTGCCCATAATAAACAATCTAGATTCTTACAAATACATTGTAACCGTAGAAGACGGAATTGTAACTGGCGGAATGGGCCAATTTCTAGAGCAAAATTACCAAGCTCAAACCAGCGCCAAATGGATACATTTAGGTATAAAAGATGAATTCATCCCACATGGCAGTAATAAAATCTTATACGAGCTTGCCGGATACGGTCCAGAATCTATTTTTAATGAATTAAGTGACCTGACATCACGGTTATCCTAATTAAACCCAACCAAATTCATCCAGTTTTTTAACAGCTCCTTTCCTTCTGGAGTAAGGACGCTTTCAGGGTGAAATTGAATTCCCCAAAACGGACGATTTATATGCCTGAAGGCCATAATTTGCCCGAGCTCATCTTTCATTAAAACATTGATGTTGCTGGCTTTATCATTCCGCTCATCCACAATTAAAGAGTGGTAGCGACCTACTTGCATAGGATTTGAAATATTTGCAAAAATATCCGATTCGGAATGCGTCAAAATCGATGATTTTCCATGCATCGGCTTTTCTGCTCTTCGCAATGATAAACCCAATAATTCCCCCAATGCTTGGTGCCCGAGACAAACTCCAAGAATTGGTATATTTTGATTTATACATTCCAACATATATGACAAAAGCGGACCCGATTCAGAGGGTGTTTTGGGCCCAGGACCGACCACTAATGCATTGGCTTCTCCCCTTTTAAACGGGTATTGAATTGCGGTTTCTTGATCAACTAACTGTACTTCTGCCCCTATTTCTTGAAAATAATGCACCAAATTGAAGGTAAAGCTATCGTAATTATCAAAGAAAATAATTCTCACAATGAAAACTTCTTACTTATTCCGGCTTGGAATTCTTTCAAATAATTAGGCTCAAAATATGCCACGGATTCAAATTCATTAGCCTGCCATTTCTTGTGGGCTTCATATGCCAATTGATCTGCAGTTGGCCCTATTAAAAAAGTCATACCGGCACAATCTAATAACCGTATAACTTTCTGATTTGCGTTTCCGATGAACAAATCATTCTCCATGTTAACCACACAGCTATCGGGATGAATGACTTCAGCTGTTACTTCTGAAAAAGTTCCATCAGAAAAAACATATTGAATATAAACCTCATCTCTACGAGCATCTAACATGGCCAAAACACGTTTTTTATCTGTGAATTTCTCTAATGCCCAAAAGCCCATAGCCTTTAACCCATTTATTGAAATAAGCGGCAGACCAAGCCCGAAACACATACCCTTTGCCAAACTCGTACCGATGCGCAACCCCGTATAACTACCCGGGCCTCCATTGATAGCCACTGCTTCTAAGAATTGGCCATTCTCTCTCAAATAGCCCAACCCCTCTTCTATAAGCAAAGGCAATTTCTCGGCGTGTGATTTCTCGGTGGAAATATTCCGAGAAAAAATTATTTCTCCTTCGCGGTTAACAATGCAAACCGAAGGAAAATCAGCCGATGATTCTATCACTAATAGCATCCATGCAAAGGTACTACCAAAATAAATAGTTCGGATATGTTCTTTACATGCCAATCCGTTCGTACTTAAAGCTATACTTGCGTTCTCTGTTAAAGTGTTAATTGATTACCTTTGTAGGGAAGAAAAGATTATGAAAGACGTATTTATTGTAGGTGCCAAACGCACCCCTTTGGGAAGTTTCAACGGGGCACTATCCTCGGTTCCAGCCACCCAATTGGGAGCGGTCGCAATCAAAGCCGCTTTAGCACAATCCGGAGTAAAAGCCGAACAAGTACAAGAAGTAATTATGGGCAATGTACTACAGGCTGGTGTTGGCCAAGCACCCGCCCGACAAGCCTCAAAATTCGCAGGAATTCCAGACAATGTTCCTGCCACCACTGTAAATAAGGTTTGTGCCAGCGGCATGAAGGCTATAGCCTTGGGAATGCAAAGCATTCAATTAGGTTATGCCGATATCGTTGTTGCAGGCGGTATGGAAAACATGAGCTTAACACCTCACTATTTACCCAATAGCCGCAGCGGATACCGTTACGGAAACTTCCAAGCTATCGACGGCATCGTACACGATGGTTTAACCGACGTTTATTCAAACGGATTGATGGGGGTTTGTGCCGAAACATGTGCGAGCGAACATGAATTCTCGCGCGAAGACCAAGACAATTTTGCAATCGAAAGCTACAAACGTTCGGCTGATGCTTGGTCAAACGGCAGATTTAATGACGAAGTAGCCCCTGTAACCATTCAAACACGCAAAGGCGATATTACTGTCTCCGAGGATGAAGAATACAAAAACGTACGGTTCGAGAAAATACCTGAGCTACGTCCGGTATTCAAAAAAGACGGGTCTGTAACCGCTGCAAATGCTTCAACCATTAATGATGGTGCGGCTGCCGTTATCTTGGTCAGCGGAGAAAAACTAAAAGAACTCGGACTGACTCCATTAGCGAAAATCACCGGAGTGGCAGACGCCGAACAAGCGCCCGAATGGTTCACTACTGCTCCAGCATTAGCACTTCCAATTGCCGCGCAAAGAGCCGGTGTAAAAGTAGAAGAATTGGATGTGGTAGAATTGAATGAAGCCTTTGCTGTAGTCGGCCTTGCCAATATTAAATTACTTAATTTAGACCCCTCTAAAGTAAATGTAAATGGAGGCGCCGTTTCCCTAGGCCATCCATTAGGAGCTTCAGGAGCCCGGATAATCGTTACCCTAATCAACGCCTTAAAACAGCAAAATGGAAAATTTGGCGGTGCAGGTATTTGTAACGGCGGTGGCGGTGCCTCGGCAATGATTATTGAAAATTGTTAAAATATAACAACAACAAAAGGCGTTTTTTAGGTGTGAGTATTTGCATTACCCATAAAAAAGCCCTTGCCAAAATTCTGTGGGTAGGTATACTTTTAACCTACCCACATTTTTCTTGGTCGCAGTCGGAAATGAGTCCACAACAATGCGAGGAAACCATCCTTCAGATTAACGACATTCCACTGCGGCAGGATACCAGTGATGCGGCAAAAATCAATACCGCACTTTTCATACAAGAAACACTATTAGAGGCCTTACAAAATCCAGAATCTTGGGATTACCCCTTCGATGCCCTAAAATACTCAACCATACCCATTGCCTCTCACCCAAAAGCCGATATTAGAATTTTCACCTACAACGTAATTTTAAATAACGGAGTATTCCATCAATACGGGGTTATTCAACGGAAAAAAAAGAAAGAATTCCTAACCTATGCCTTGGTTGATACTGCCCAAAAGCTCCCTGAGCGACATTTTGAATCTGGACTGGGACTGGAACAGTGGATTGGATGCATATATTACCAATTACAACCCTTTAAGTTCGGGAAAAAGCAAACGTACATGCTATTCGGATTCGACGGTCATAATAAGGATTCAAATCGGTCCATTCTAGATGTATTGTATTTTGAAGACGACGAACCACTTTTTGGCTATGAACTTTTTCGAAGCAGCGAAGAAGATCCAACCCCCGAACCAAGAGAAATATTTGAATATCACAAATCGGTTAAATTAACCCTCAGATACCAAGAAGAAGGCGATCATATCGTAATCGAAGATTTGGTGCCTTCAAGTCCCCAATTCAAAGGAAACCCATACTATTACATACCCTCCGGCGATTATCATGCCTATTTCCAGGAAGGAAAAACTTGGGTCAAAAAGGTATTGACCGACGATTTGCCATTCGCGCCTCGTATTCCTGTTGATGTAGACGAAATCAAGAAAGATATTCCTCGATAACCGTCATTTTCAGCCCACTTTCTTCCCACTCACGTTGGGCTTGGCTATCCTTATTTATTCCGCAACCGGCAAGTAATCGAATGCCATTAGCTCCAATTTCTGCACAACGTAAATTCACATTTGTAATTAATCCATCGGGCCTAGAAATCCCTATATAGCCCGCATATAAATCGCGCTTAAAAGACTCATTTTCTTGAATGAATTGCAACGCCGAATTACGGGGATTTCCACAAACAGCTGGTGTTGGCGACAACGAAACCACTAAATCGGGCAGTCGTTCACGATTCCAATTTTTCTGATACACACTCATCAAATGACGCAATTTGCCTTGTCGGAGTTCACGAACCGCAACCGAATCCGTTGGCGACCAATTTAAACACGACTCTATAAATTTAGACGTAACGGTTTGTTCCGCACTTTCTTTCGAACTCCACTCTTCATTATCATTAAACAGGGTCCCCGCCAAACTCATTATCGAAACAGTTCCAGAGCTATAATTCACCAATGTTTCGGGGGAAGCTCCCATCCAGGTGCCCCAGTTTTGTGAAGAACAAATGTACACGAACGCCTGTGGATGCGCCTTGCATAACGCGTAAAAAATGGTTCCTAATTCGGTGGTATCTATTTCGGCAGGAATATATTTTTCCCTTGCCAAAACTACTTTTTCAAAATTTCCCCAAGTTATCTCGTCTTTTGCTTTGTCAATTGAAGTTTCAAAATTCTCAAAAGAAGTAGATTGCGTTCCTATTTGACGCTTGTGAATTTCGTCTATCCATAAAAAAGCTTCCCCCAAATTCATAATCCCACGAAAGTCCGATAATTCAAAAATCGTTTCGCTTGTATTCCAAGGAGTGAAAAAGAATCGCGGATTATCATTTATTTGAGATAATTGTGAAACCGAAATCGGATGCAACGTCTCTGGGCCCATAAACAAATGCATTCTATTGGGAGCATCTCCTGGCAAACGTACCAATGCAAATGAGGGCGATTCCATTAAGGTTGCTTTTTAATGACTGCCATGGTAATTGTGCCCTTGCAGATGGTTTTTTGGGCCAAATTTGAAATTACAACTTCCCAAACATGACTCTTCTTACCAGTATGCAGAGCGTAAGCCCGAGCCTTAACTTTTTCTCCCTTTAGAGCGGGTCTGAAGTGATGCGCGTTTACTTGCTGTCCAACAGCAACGAAAATCGAATTATCAATAATCAAATTTGCCGCTAATGAACCTAATATTTCAATGATGGCTAAAGAAGTCCCCCCATTTAAATGACCAAGGGGCTGACAGTTATTGGTTCCAACCTCAAGTTCTGCGTATAGATTATGCTCATCAATATCGGTAAACGAAAGTCCAATGGCCGTATTTAGGGTGTTTTCGCAACGTGCGTTAAGCGCATCGATGCTTATATTTGCAGTATCAAAAAGGGCTTCCATTAATAACGCAAAGTTCAGACTTCATGGCAAGAAAAACAATTTATCTTACCCGACACGGGGAAACGGATTACAATCGCCGGCAAATTGTACAAGGATCTGGTATTGACAGCGATTTAAATGAAACTGGACTTATGCAGGCACAGCGATTTTACGAAGCATTCCAACATATTCCCTTTGACGCTGTTTATGTTTCCGAATTAAAACGAACCCATCAAACAGTAGCCCCGTTCCTTGAAAAATATGGTCCTCCAGTAGTTATGCCCGAATTCAACGAAATAAATTGGGGAATCCTTGAAGGAAAAGAACCAACTCCCGAACGATACAACCACTTCTTAGAGATATCGGCAAAATGGAAACAAGGAGACTATCATGCCGCAGTTGAAGGCGGAGAAAGCCCTCAAGCTATGTTTGAAAGACAGAAGATGGGATTACAAAAAATCATGACAGAAACTCATGATACGATTTTAATTTGCATGCATGGTAGGGCGATACGAAGTTTTTTGTGTTTGCTTACACATACACCCCTAATGAATATGGATCAGTTTCCACATGAAAATACCGGACTTTATATTCTACAAAACAGCGAATCGACGAAATTCGATATTCAAACTTTTAATCATACGGCCCATTTGCTTTAAAAATAGATCATGGATAACACTATAAACATTACAATAATAGATAGAGAAGGCAACCAAAAGATTTATGAAGCCCCAACCGACATGAATTTAAACCTCATGGATTTTTGTCGCGCTGTTGACTTGCCCGTAAAAGGAGAATGCGGCGGTATGGCAATGTGTGCAACCTGCCAGATCTATGTAGAAAGCTCACACCAATTACCCGAGCAGAGCGATGCCGAACTTGATATGTTGGATCAGGCATTTTTCGTTGAAAGTAATTCACGATTGGGTTGTCAATTGCAACTGAACGAACAACTTGAAGGCTTGGTGGTTAGACTTGCTCCCGAAAGTGAATAATTTTCAAAAAGTATTGATTTTATTCTTTTACAAACGTATCTTTGCACTCCCTTTAGAAGAAAATGGCAAATCATAAATCAGCAATAAAGAGAATCCGCGCTAATAACGCAAAGCGTGAATTGAATCGTTACCAGCATAAAACGGCTCGTACCATCATCAAGAACGTGCGCAACGCAAAGAGCAAAGCAGAAGCAGAACCTATGCTTATACTTGCTTTTACCGCTGTTGACAAATTAGCTAAGAAGAACATCATTCATAAGAATAAAGCTGGCAATTTAAAGTCGAGCTTGCAGAAGCATGTAAATGCTTTGGCTTAAGATATTTTAATTATCCCCAAACAAAAAAAGACCGTTTCAAATGAAGCGGTCTTTTTTTATGCTATTATCATTTCTATTTACCGAACCAGGGTGCCTACTCTTTCACCATTTGCCAAGCGTAGTAAATTACCCGGGGTATTCATATCAAAGACAACTATTTCCTTTTTGTTCTCGTGACATAGCGTAAAGGCCGTCATATCCATTACATTTAGATTCAGATCAAATACCTGCTTGTAGGTAATCTCTTCAAAACGCGTAGCATCAGAATGCTTCTCGGGGTCTTTGTCGTATATACCATCTACCCGTGTTCCTTTAATCACAATATCTGCTTCTATTTCTACCGCTCGTAGCGAGGCTGCCGTGTCGGTTGTAAAGTATGGATTTCCTGTACCAGCCCCAAAAATCACCACGCGACCTTTTTCAAGATGGCGAATTGCCCTACGACGGATAAAAGGTTCCGAAATTTGCTCCATCTTTATAGCAGAAAGAAGACGCGTAGTCATTCCCTCTTTTTCAAAAGCCCCTTGAATTGCCATTGCGTTCATCATGGTAGCCAACATGCCCATATAATCGCCTGTAGCCCTATCCACAACACCTCCTTGTGCCCCTTGAACGCCTCTAAATATGTTTCCACCTCCAATTACAATAGCCACTTGCACACCGGCATCAACTACTGTTTTTACCTCTTGTGCATATTGTTTCAATACCACGGGATCTATACCGTATTCTTGTGAACCCAAAAGGGCTTCACCGCTTAACTTCAATAAAATTCGCTGATATTTCATGGTTTTTTTAAGGTTTTTCGCAAAAAAAATCCCCCGAATTTCGGAGGATTTTTTTAAAGTAACTAATTTTTATCCGAGTTGAACTCGCTTGAATTGTTTTACTGTCAATCCAGATTCAACGCCATTGAGCATAACCGCTACATTCTTCGAAGAATCTTTCACGAAGTCTTGGTTCAATAAAGTTGACTCTTTATAGAACTTCTCTAATTTACCGGTAGCGATACGATCAATCATGGCTTCAGGCTTACCTTCAGCACGTGCTTGCTCGCGTCCGATTTCCATTTCACGCTCTACGATGCTGGTATCTACACCATCTTTATCTACAGCTACTGGATTCATCGCGGCAATTTGCATGGCGACGTCTTTACCTGCTGCCATATTGGCTTCCGATGGAGCTAGGTTCATTTCAACCAATACACCCATACGATTTGCACCGTGTATGTAAGCTACCACATTTTCACCTTCGATTAACTCGTAGTGAACCACATCGATTTTCTCACCAATCTTGGCTACTTCCTCTAATAAGCGGGACTCTAGAGCTACAGAACCCACGTGTAATGACTTCAATGCTTCAATACTTGCAGGCTTTTCTGATAAGGCTACCTGAGCTATTTCAGTAGCAAAAGAAACAAATCCCTCGTTCTTTGCCACAAAGTCAGTCTCACAACTTAACAAAACAATTACACCTGTTTTGTTGTCTGCCGACGTCAATGCTATAACGGCACCTTCGGTTGCTTCGCGATCGGCACGTTTAGCAGCAATTTTAGCACCGCGCTTACGTAAGAAATCTACCGCAGCTTCAAAATCACCGTTGGTTTCTTGAAGGGCTTTTTTACAATCCATCAAACCAGCGCCGGTCATTTGGCGTAGTTTGTTTACTTCTGATGCACTAATTGTTGACATGTAATATTATTCGTTTTCTGCTTGAGCGACTTGAGCTTGGGCTGTTTCTTCTTGTTTAGATTCTTCAGCTGCTTTTTCTTTTTTACGAGCAACAGTACCTTCGATGATTGCATCTGCAATTTCAGACACCATCAAATGAATGCTTTTAGAAGCATCATCGTTACCTGGAATTGGGTACATGATAGACGTAGGATCTGCGTTTGTATCAACTACACCAAACACGGGAATTCCCAAACGATCTGCTTCGGAAACGGCTAAATGCTCGCGCTTGATATCAACGATAAACAAAGCACCAGGCAATTTGGTCATTTCTTCAATACCGCCTAACACACGCGCTAATTTAATTTTCTCACGATCAAGCATCAAACGCTCTTTCTTGTTCAAACGCTCTGCAGTTCCATCAGTCGCCATACGATCGATGATTTGCATACGCTTAATACTGCGGCGTACGGTTTGAAAGTTTGTTAACATACCTCCCAACCAACGCTCAGTTACGAAGGGCATTCCTGCACGTTGTGCTTCTTGAGAAACTATTTCTTTTGCTTGTTTCTTGGTAGCAACAAACAAAACGCGACGACCAGATTTTGCAATATTGCGTGCTGCCGCTTTTGCATCCTCTAGTTTCGACTCGGTTTTCTTTAAGTCAATGATGTGAATACCATTCTGCTCCATGAAAATGTAGGGAGCCATTTTGGGATTCCATTTGCGGGTTAAATGTCCGAAATGAACACCTGCATCCAGTAAATCTTGTTGAGTATAAGCCATGGATTGATATTAACGTTTTGAGAATTGGAAACGCTTACGCGCTTTCTTTTGACCTGGTTTCTTTCTTTCAACCACGCGAGAGTCACGGGTCATGAAGCCTGCTTGACGCAATGCGCTTTTGTATTCCTCATTGATATCCACCAATGCTTTCGAAATACCCAAACGAATAGCTTCTGCTTGTCCTGAAATACCTCCACCGCGAACGTTCACCATGATATCATAGTTCTGCACGTTTTCGGTTAAAGATAATGGGGCAACGATAGAATTGCGGTGCCACTCCAATGGAAAGTATTGGTCGATTGGTTTCTTGTTTACCGTGATTTGTCCTTTACCTTCTTTAAGGTATACACGAGCTACGGCTGCTTTTCTTCTTCCTGAGTTGTTAGTCATAGGATTCTCAGATATCGAATTTTAATTCTTTGGGCTGTTGAGCAACGTGTGGGTGCTCAGAACCAGCATAAACAAACATATTATGGAAAATTTTACGTCCAAGGCGATTTTTTGGCAACATACCACGTACCGCACTTTCGATAAGGCGCTCGGGCTTTAAAGATTTAGCTAAAGCAGTACGCTGTCCACCAGGGAATCCTGTGTGACGGATATACTCCTTCTGTTCCATCTTCATACCGGTTAATTTTACACTTCCTGCATTGATCACTATTACATGATCACCACAGTCTACGTGAGGCGTAAAGTATGCCTTGTGCTTACCACGGATAATACGCGCAATCTGCGAGGCCAAACGGCCTAGAGGTTGCCCTGCTGCATCCACTACGTACCAATTCTTGGTTACAGTGGCATTGTTTGCAGAAATCGTTTTGTATGTACTTAACGGATTCACTTTTATCGTTCTTTGTTCGAATTTGGGGTTGCAAAAATAGGAAGATTTTCAGCATATAACAAGATATCCACAAACTTTTTTAAAAAGAGTTTGATTAGACACTGAAAATTGCCCAAAAAACGAGGTTTTTACTACCAATCGTCCTCGTCGGGTTGATACGCTTCCTTTAATGCTTTCTTAAGGCCTTCTATTGTTGTTTTGACCTCCTTATCTGCGGTTATAAGATATCTATCCGTTGCCCTAAAGCCACGCTTCGTCTTCATATAGTATTCATGATACGTCTTCAATCTTGAATCAGTCAAACCGGTAGGCTCGGTGATATGTGCAAAATTGCCAAATTGATATTTATAACGGGCTTCTTTAAATCGGATGACCAAACTAAATTCTAATAGTCCACTCGGACTTTTACTGTATGAGCCACGTTGTACCAACATGGGTATTTCAACCTTTAACCAAATAACTTGTCCAGGTTTTGCCTCCACAATGAACTTTTTGTATTCTTTTTTACCGTAAACAGATTGTAAGTATCGCTCCGCCCTTAGATAAAGCGAATCTTCCGAACAGTATTCGCATTCCATATCCTCAATAACGCCTTCGTAAAAAATCATCTCACGAAGACTGTCATAAGGAGGTATAAATCGCTCGTATGGTGGCAATGTATCTTTTTGCTTGCCACCGACTCCGTCGCCGCCGCCAAATCCGCCCCAACCGCCTCCGCCGTCGTCATCGCCCCAGCCGCCTCCGCCACTGTTATCTAAAACTTGGGTATCATTGGTTACAACTTCTTCTTCTCCACCATCAAAGCCACCCCATTGCGCGTGCAACAGAGATTGGAATCCCATTACAACCAATAAGAATAATCCTTTCATCAATCGAATCTTATAGGCAGATTCGTTTACTTTTCTCATTATCAATTTCGTTTCCTAAAATAATAAAGTGCGAATATAATCGCTAATGTTCAAAATGCGTGAATGCATGCGCAAACGTCCGAATTAATGGCCAATTCACCCATTCTTCGATTCATAAACGAAAAAAATCATTATTTATTCTATGAACTATTTTTAGCCATTAAATGGTGCTCTGGGAAACCGCCCTTTTTTAAACACACGCTGCGCTTGTACTCCTTTTCGCAACTCTTTCTGTTGTTCTAAAGGAAGTTTTAAAACATCCGCACATTCTTGAGAACAGCACAAATCATATGCTTCCGCGCATGCCTCGCATTGGATAAACAACAAATGACAAGCCGTATTGGCACAATTAATATGAATATCAGCAGGTTTGCCACATTGGTGACAATTCGAAATCACATCGTCACTTACGCGCTCATGCAAACGCTGATCAAATACAAAGTTTACCCCTTTAAATTTATTTTCTAAGGACTTCTCCTTAACCTGCTTCACATAGTTTATGATACCTCCTTTTAGGTGATACACTTCATTAAAACCTTTGTAACGCATCCAAGCACTAGCTTTTTCACAGCGAATGCCCCCAGTACAATACATTAGAATTCGTTTATCACGCTCTCCGTCGTACTTATCTATTACCAATTGTAATTCTTCTCTAAATGTATCGGCATCGGGACAATCCGCATTTTCAAATCGCCCAACTTCACTTTCATAGTGATTCCTCATGTCAATGACCACCGTTTCTTCATCGCTCAAATAATTGTTCCAGTCTTCGGCCTCTAAATAGGTGCCCGTATGTGATGGATTAAAATTAGGGTCATCGATACCATCGGCAACAATTTTGGCCCTCACTTTCATATCCAATTTGATAAACGCTTTCTGATTCTCTTCGATAGCCGTATTCAAGCGAATTCCATTCAAAAAGTCAACGGTATACAAGTCATCCTTGAATTTTTCAAAATGCTCAGAAGGAAGGGCAATTTGCGCGTTGATGCCTTCTTCCGCTATATATACCCGTCCAACTACTTCAAAAGTGGTCCATCTAAGGTATAACTGGTCTCTGAATTCTTGTGGATTCTCTATGGGATAATAACGGTAGAAGGAGATAGTCGTGTAGGGACGCATATCTGCCTCCATCCGACGTTTGAGCTCCTCCCGATTAACGATGTTTCGCAATAACATAGCTTTTAGGAGTTAGTAATGAGGAACAAAAGTACAAAAGTTTAGCGATTTGAGACTTCCCCCCGAAATCAAAAAAGCCGCCCCTTAAAAAGAGGCGGCTTTTCATATAACTGAGGTAGATCTTAGTGACGTACCATTATTTTAGTTGAGTAGAAATAGTTTGCACCTTCAACGCTCATCATGTAAACACCAGTGTTCCATGCAGCAGTATTGATTTGTGCTTTACCGTTTTCTAAAGTTCCAGAGTAAACTACTTGACCCGCAACATTTGTTACCTGCACTTTTGCAGTTTCGGAAGCCAAACGATCGATTACTACTTGGAACGCATCGTTACTTGGATTAGGATACACCTTAGCTTCAGCTTCAAGATCTTCGTTAGATGCGTTGTTCACATCGAACATAGCAGACTGCAATACTTCTTTTGTAGTAGCATCTTGAACCCACACAACGATGTGCAAATCATCCCAAGTCTCAACACTATGCTCAGTAGCGTGGTTGATGTGGTTGGCAGATTGGCCATCAGCCGATAAACGATAATCACCGTTAAATGTATGACTTAAACTTTTGCTCACTTTAGTACCTTTAGTCATTGGTGTTAATGCCATACCAGTAGCATTAGGCATCATCTTCTTCATAACCATCTCGAATTGTGTTTCTCCGTTGGTTTTTTTGTTTTTGAACGTTTCACCTTCGACAATAGCAGCAAACAACTTCAAATTATTCGAAGAAAAATCAACTAATGGATTCAATTCTACGTCCAAAGAAATGGTATTTTTCCAGTTATTGGCAGCTACACCAGAAATCTCAAGGAAGGCTGGCACTTTAGCCGCATCATCGTATAATTGAGCAGTGAAAGAACCGGCGTTACCGTCCCATCCACCGTCAACTTCCATACGAGGAACTGAATTTACTCCGTAGTAAGATGCACGGGTACGTACTTCTTGCGTACAGTATGGATCGCCTGTACCTGGCCACCAAACTTGATACTTGATGGTAGTATGTGCATCGCGTCCATTGATAATACCGTTGTAATTTTCATTACCAGGACGACATGGACCACAAGTTGAAGAGGTAAATACCTCGTTTAATATTTTACGATCTGCCCAACGATCAACAACGTTTACCTTAAATGAAGCTGTATCATTTTCTGGCTTACCGTCAACCGAACCGTTAGGATTTGATGTCCATACTTTTACTGTATATACACCAGTAGCTGAAGGAGTCCATTTTGCTGGTGAAGTAAGACTGCCAGAAGCTAAAGAAGGAATATTTGTAGAAGTGGTTACGGCACCTCCAACGGCCATGCCACCATCAACTGAGAAATGAACTTCAGCCGAACTAAGAGTCGCAGTACCTACGTTACGTACGTTTACAGAAATATCAAATGGAGCCTCGCCTATTTTAAGATATTCATCCATCACCACATTCTTCACTAACAAGTCACCCGCAGGCTGTGTGCCTTGAACGAATGTATAGTAAGAGTTGTCAGATGCATCAAAAACGTTTCTTGAAACCTGTTGCGCCTGTAAGTTAGGAGATCCAGATACAGAATAAGCCGTGCTGTTATCGGTTTGAATACCTGCAGAAATTTTAACATTTGCAGAAATCAATTGACCACCATCTACTGGCAAAGTTTTCATATCTACGATGTGAATATTATTGGTTCCTTCTTCTAAAACAACCGCCCAATAAGTCCATCCTTGCTTAATGTTATCAGGTTGTCCGTAGAAATTGAACCAAATCCAATGTTGACGATTTGGAGCTGTACCAAAAGTTTTAGTCATTACAGCACTCTGGTAGGTTGTAGAACCAGAAGCCACAGAAATAGGCTGAATTCCTAAAACACAAACCGAATTATCCGGAATTTCGCTAGAAGGTAGTGTTAAGTTGGAAAATGCCGTTGGCTTCACTGAAGGTGTACCGGCATCAAAACTTACTGTACCGAAATTACCAACCGTGTAGGTTGTAACGTCAGAACCGTTGAATTTAAATTTAAAAGGAATATTTTGAGCCGCAGTATATGCAATTGCACTTGTAGCCCCGCCATTCCAAAGTGTTGTCCAACCCATGTTTGCGGTTGAAGGATAAGGATTTTCTCCATCCTGGTTAACCCCATTTGGGTTCTCTCCTGCATTTAATGTAGGATAGTTGTAGTATTGCGCTTGCGCTCCAAAAGCGGCGAATACACATCCTGCGAATAGTAATAATTTCTTCATGTTTTCTTTTTGTGATTATCACAAATTTAAAGACTTTTAACAAAGAATCAACTAAAATTAAACAGAAAACATTTTTCACATTGTTTCCCAAATAAAACATACAAAATGTCGTGTATCAGGCGTCTACCAACTCAAATTGCCTTGGACCGATCTCTTGCAATTCCTTTAAAATAACTCGAACGTCATCTGGTTTTTGGGCTCCTACCAAACGTGTACGATACTCTTTAAAGTGCCCATAACCCTTGAAATAATTAGCATAATGTCGACGCATTTCTACAACTCCTACGATAGGACCTTTCCATTCTATCGATTTTTCAAAATGAATGACACAGGCATCCAAGCGTTCTTGAAAACTTGGTTTTTCTAAATATTCGCCGGTATTCAAATAATGTTTTATTTCTCGAAAAATCCATGGATAGCCTATGCTCGCCCTCCCTATCATAATACCATCTATTCCATATAGCTGTCGATATTCCTTTGCTTTTTCCGGGGTATCAATATCTCCGTTTCCAAAAATCGGAATTTGCATTCTCGGATTCTCCTTAACCTTTCCTATTAGAGTCCAATCGGCGCTTCCCTTATACAATTGAACACGTGTCCGGCCATGTATGGAAAGAGCCTGTATGCCTACATCCTGCAATCCTTCGGCAACCTCTACGATGTTTTTTGTTTGATCATCCCAACCCAAACGGGTTTTCACCGTTACTGGCAAATGAGTGGCCTTAACAATCGCAGCTGTCATGTCCATCATTTTTTTAGGATTCGTTAAAATACCTGCACCAGCACCTTTACAAGCCACTTTTTTTACTGGACAACCGTAGTTTATATCAATTAAATCAGGATTGGCAGCTGTTGCAATTTTGGTGGCTTCAACCATTGAATCGATGTCGGACCCAAAAATCTGAATGCCAATCGGACGCTCGTATTCGAATATATCCAGTTTCTGAGTACTTTTAACTGCATCGCGAATCAGGCCTTCACTACTAATAAATTCGGTATACATCAAGTCAACTCCTTGTTGTTTACACACGTATCGAAACGGAGGATCACTCACATCTTCCATAGGAGCCAACAGTAAAGGAAATTCCCCGAGTTGTATGTCGCCAATTTTTACCACCTTTGTACAAAATTACAACGAAATATCCCGAATGAAAGCTATTAACTCTGAATTTCGCCAAAAACCCCTTTCTAATTTCTGGGGAATTTCGCTGCTCTTGCTCCTTATTTTGGTTTTTCAAATTGTGGGAAACACCCTATCCAATTTCATTCTCGCCAGCGCCTACAATTTGAGTCTTGAGGATGTAAAGTTGCTTCTAATTCAGCCAGACTTTTCGGCATTGAGTATCAACCTAGGACGTTGGTCTAACCTCATACAATTCCTTATTTATATGGGAATTCCTGCTTTGCTTTTTACCTACGCCAATGGAACAAAACCCATCGATTATTGGGGAAAAACATCACGCCTCGAACCCAAATTAGCATTTCAAAGCATCGTTTTGGGACTAAGTGCACTACCCGTGGTGGCGGTTCTTACTCACATCATGCAGCAAATTCCACTCGAAGGAAATTTTGCAAATACGGCAAAAAAACTCGTTGAAGTGCGACAAACACTTTTCGAAAACATGCTCGACATGCAGCATTTAGGAGAGCTACTTGTTTGCATTATAATACTTGCTTTATTGCCCGCTTTTTTAGAGGAGTATTTATTTCGCGGAATTATTTTGCGGGTAGCTACGGCTCAATACCGAAAGACTTTTTCTGCACTTTTCTTTCAAGCCAGTGTATTCGCTATACTACACCTTTCGTTGTACGAATTACCCGGTATATTTCTTATGGGGTTCCTATTTGGCCTTGTAGCCTATCGGCAAAATAATCTATGGTATAATGCTATCACCCATTTTGTTTTT
>JALRKL010000073.1 GCA_023268875.1 Bacteroidia bacterium | reverse complement strand
CCAAAATCTAATAAGAGCAAGTCGCCGTCATTACAGATTTTGTTATTCTCTATGTAGTGTAATACACAAGCAGAAGATCCGCTAGCTACGATAGGGTCAAATGCGAATCCTTTGCTTCGGTTGCGAATAAACTCATGGATGATTTCAGCTTCTAATTCATATTCCATGATGCCTGGTTTCATGAACTTTAATGCACGTTCCAATCCTTTTTTAGTAATAGAAATCGCTTCTTTTAATAAATTAATTTCAAGTTGCGATTTCTGCATTCTCAGATGTCCGAGTTTAGGTGAAATGCGCTGGAAATTATGAGCAGGGTATCTGTTTTTGAGTTCTTTTGTAAGCCAAAGATTGGCGTATGGAACGTTACTTGTAAATCTATCATTTTCATTAAGATTAACCCAAATAGTTTCGGCCATGAGTACGATAGCATGTAGTGTTTGCCATAGTTCATGATACCAAAAAACCGAAGAGATTCCGGATGTTTCAAATACCTGATTTGGGCTTAATCTTGCCCCATCCCAAACAGCTATTTTTTCGTTAGTTTCTTTGACAAAAATAAATTCACGAAATTGAGGATTTGGACAATCTGGAAACATGACTAAAACGGTGTCTTCCTGATCAACACCACTCAGATAAAACAAATCGCTTTGTTGACGAAAGCTGAAAAATGCATCTCCATTACGAGGTGTTTCCCAATTGCTATGGAATATTGCCATTCCTCCACTGGGTATTTCTTTGGCAAGTTTTTTGCGATTTTCGATGAATAATTGAGAGGAAATGGGTTGATATTTCATGGTTTTGTCAGTTTTTCTTCTACAAAAATACATAACCCAAAACACAAAATCGCTGCTGTTGTGTAATTGTCGTCAGAATTTGCGGTTTTTTACAGTTCTAAGTGATTGGTATGCTTGGTAGTTATGATTACAGTTAGTTGTGTTTAAGGATTCGGGTAAAAATACATATCTTCATCGGGAGAGTAGAGCGTATTCTTAATTGTTTGTTAAGTAATTAGCAAAATCTTAAATTTGAGGCAACACGAAAATTGTTTTTCGTGTCAATGATATTGAAACCAACATAATTGATATGAGAATAAAAATACCTATTCTGCTCATTTTGATGAGCTTCTTATTCACCGGTAAACAAGTTAGTGCGACTCACATGATGGGTGCTGACATGAGTTACCAATGCCTTGGAAACGGAAAATATAAAATCATCGCCAAGGTGTATCGCGACTGTCGTGGTGTATCATTAAGCCCTGTGGCGTTTGGTGCGTTTGCGGGTACAAATGGAAGTAATCAATGCGGTAGTGTGAGTCTGTCAGGACTTACGCGTACAGGAATTCGAGATGTTACCACTCGTTGTTCATCTTCTTCCAATCCTTGTAACCCTAAAAACACCTATGGTACGGGTAAAGGGGTAGAGGAACACACATTTGAAGCAACGATAGATTTTACAAAATCCCCGCTAAGTCAATTTGTTGGAAAAAGTTCTTGTTGTGAAGTAACATTCCACGTTGGACAGTGTTGTCGAAATGGTGCAATTACGACAGGAGCGGCAAATGCCAATTTTTACACTACGTGTATGATTAACATTTGTAATCTTACTAAAACGGACAACAAATGTAACAGTTCACCTCAACTTTCTAACGAACCGGTTGGATTTTTGTGTTGTAATACCCCTTGGTACTATAACAATGGTGCGGTAGATACAGTAGATTTTGATTCCATATCATATAAGTTGGTAAAGGGTATAAGTGGATTGCCTGCAACAGCGGTGAATTACTCATCTCCATTTACAGAACGTTATTTCATGACTCCTTTCTGTATACCACCTAGTGCTACGAATATTAAATGTAAACCTAACGTTAACGTAAATCCTCCGCGTGGTCTATATTTCGACGAGGATAATGGTGATATCATTACTACACCGGTGAAATGTGATGAGGTACCGATCATGGTAATTCAGCAAACAGAGTTCCGAAAAGATACCACCGGTAAGTGGGTCGTTGTAGGTAGAACCCGAAGGGATATGCAGATGTGGGTAATTGATGAATGTGGATATAATAAACCTCCTATTATCAAAGGGCCTTTCAGTTGGAATATTTGTGAGGGAGAAAAGATTTGTAAAAAAATCAAAATCGAAGACGAAACATTTACACCAAACCAAACCATTCCCGATACAGTGTTGGCTACGTGGAATGGGGGTATTCCTGGTGCAACGTTTGAAGTAGTGGATCCAACCAAACGAGAAAAAGAATACGAATTCTGTTGGGAAACTAAAGTGGGAGACGCTTCCGACGTATCATATACTTTCACGGTGCGTGCAACGGATCAGCACTGTACTCCTCCAATGATATCTATTCGTTCGTTCAAGGTTAAAGTGAACCCAAAAGCAACGACAGAACGCAAATATGACACTTTAAAATGCGGTCGATTTGCTTTCACAAGTTTGATTCCAGGTGGCTTTAAGGGTTCGCCCAACTACGATTGGAGTATTCGCGATAGTACAGGTAAAAAAGAGTTGAAATTCAGTGGTAAGAAGAGCGATACCATGAATTATTATTATGGTGGTAAATATATTATTGTTCATACCATTAACAATTCATTCAACTGTCCAACGATATACCGCGATACCGTGGAACTTCCAGCTCCGCCGGTAGTGAGCATGTCGACGGCAGATTCATTTGCTTGTTATGGTACGGACATAACTATGAAGGCAAACGTGATGTTTGGTAAACCCAATTACTCGTATAAATGGGATCGTTATACGTATAATTACGATACGACCAAACAAAACATCGTGGTGAAAAACCCAACACATGTATCAGCTGATACCTTCCAATCGTTGAAATTCACCAATTTCCAGAAGGATACCGTAATTCGTGTGCAGGTAACGGATGGTGAT
>JALRKL010000001.1 GCA_023268875.1 Bacteroidia bacterium | reverse complement strand
GTCGGCGGCCTTCTGAGCCAAATCTGGTCTTCCAACATCTCCTAAGAACAAGGTATCTCCACTGAATAGACTCGTAGCTTTTCCAGTTTCATCAACTAGTAAAAAACAAGTACTCTCCATAGTATGTCCAGGCGTATGAATAACTCTAATAGTTGCGTTTCCAAGGGAGAATTCTTGACCGTCTTGAGCAATAATGCAATCAAAACTCGGATTTGCATTCGGACCGTAGATAATAGGAGCGCCGGTTTTTTTACTTAAATCTAAGTGTCCACTTACGAAATCGGCATGAAAATGGGTTTCGAAAATGTACTTAATACTTGCGCCGTCCTTCTCTGCACGATCCAAGTAGGGCTGAACTTCACGTAAGGGATCAATAATGGCAACCTCGCCATTATTCTCCAAATAATAGGCACCTTGAGCCAAGCATCCAGTGTAAATTTGTTCTACTTTCATATTTTTCGTTTTTTATATTTTTTATGTTATGACCAACTAATTTTAATAGCAGTCGCTATTTTTTCAATTCTGCATAAAAATCTTTTATAGGTTGAAACGGTCCAAATTTGTGTTGTTCTTCCAGAAACGGATCGGCATATGGGCCGAATGGATGATCGAAACTCTTTTTTGAAATATCCGGCCAATCCTTACTCAAATCTTTTCCGGGTCTTCGCTGTGTATTTACATAGCCGGCCACATCCCACGATTCTTCATCGGTTAACATAGGATTATTATAAGTTGCACCTAGTGGCATATTCGCTTTTACATAACCTGCAAAACGAGACATTCGGTATAATCCCGCACCATGGTTGTAGCTCAAATCTCCCCATAACGGTGGATACATATAAGCGGTTTTTTCAGCATTAGGCAGCCCTTGTCCGTCTGCTTGGTGACAACTTTGGCATTTCGCTTCATATACCTTCTTACCATTTTCTGGATTGATAGGTCTATCTAAAAATGCCAAATTAAAAATGCCCGATCCTTTTGCTTTTTGTCCTTTTGGAACATCCTTCCCTAACCAAAGCATGTAGGCCTTCATGGCTTTCATTTCTCTAGAATTAGAATCTGGGGCGGTTCCATTCAAGGATCTCTCGAAACAGTCCGAAATTCGTTTAAATACACTTTCAACTTTTCCACTTCTACCCCTTAATTTGGGATAAGTACTTGCTACCGAACCATAATTATTTCCCCAAGGTTTGGTACCCGCATCTAAATGACAATTTTGACAATTTAAACCGTTTGTCAGATGTTTAACCGAACCATTAGGGCCGAAATACTCTGCGGTGTGCGCAATTAGTTCACGTCCGTATTTAATTTCTTCACCTCGTTCACCTTCCGGCAGTTCAGAATCAGTGGGGGCCGACCATAAATCTGTCGATGTATCTAATGGTTCCAATATAATCGTGCCCTTAGATTCTTCTGCAGATGAAGCCTCTGTAACAAGCAAGTCATCATTGGTAGAAACTCCCTTAGGTTTGAGGGTTATATATACCACCAAGGCCACCATAACGATTACAACGCCTACTAAAAGAACCAATAGGGAATTTATCGATTTAATCAATTTCGAGGTGTCTTTTTCGTTCAGCATAACCGTTTAAATTAGAGCAATGTTTTTACGATAATATAAATTCCCATGATCAAAACAAACCATCCGAAAGCCGGTTTCAGTTTATCTCCACTTATTTTCTTTGAAAGGAAAGCTCCAAGAAAAATACCCACCACTGCGATGGAAGAGAACACTAAAAGAAACGACCAATCAATTAGCTGTCCACGGCCTAAATCCCCCAAGAAACCCAGTAAAGACTTAGACGCAATGATTATCAGCGAAGTACCTACGGCTTGTTTCATCGGTAGTTTAGCCAAAATAACTAATGCTGGGATAATTAAAAATCCTCCGCCTGCTCCAACCAAACCAGTAACCAAACCAACAACGGCTCCTTCGACTAGAATTAATGGATAATTGTACGATACTTCTCCTTCTTCCTGTGCCTTTGGTTTGCCTTTTTTAATCATACTATAGGACGCCAATACCATTATTATGGCAAATAGCACCAAGATTCCCATGTCTTTATCTAATTTAAACGGTGTGGTTAATAAGACATCAGGAATGGCGGGTACAATAAAATGACGGGTTATATAAACACTGATAATTGAGGGAATTCCGAATACGATAGCGGTACGCCAATGAATATTTCCCATTTTCATGTGTGAAAAACTCCCAAACAAGCTCGTTAATCCCACAATAAATAAGGAATACGCGGTTGACAACTCGGCATTTACATTAAATAAATATACCAAAATAGGCACTGTGAGTATAGAACCGCCGCCACCGATTAACCCCAGTGACATTCCCATTAATACAGCCCCTAAATATCCAATTATTTCCATAGTATGTACAAAATTCTACTTTTCTTTCTCAACGGTCTGTGACTGAAATTACAAAGTATTAAACGAACTTATAATCGTAGCCCTCTAATTGACTTAATAAATCCGCGGGTTGATCCGTACATTCTACACGGCCTTCAATTTTCGGTTCAATTGGGGAATGCTGACCTAAGTATTCTCTGATGGCATCGTGTAAATTCACTCCCGTATCAACGGGATCGTTCACACCCATCATTCGACATATAGCATCTTCAGGGTCGCCTTCACGTTCGCATGCCACAATTGAATATTCTTTGGTTTTATCTATAGGTTCGCCTTTAATCTTTATCCAATTAATTCGTTCGCCCATGGGCATTTGCGATGTGAAATTAATTTGCATGCCTGCAAAACGAACTACCCATCCTCCAAAACGTTTCGCTGGATCTTTGGCAAAAACATTTTCAAGCTCTTTTTCCAACCAATTCCAAATTTTCTGTCCACTTACTTTACCTGTTCGCGCTTGTGAATTTACAGGCAGCATACTCCATAAGAAGTCATTAGTAATTTCTGCAGGTTTCTCGGGGGATGCCACCAACGGCGGACAAAATCTAAAACCATTTGAAAGCGCTACATCTGGTTTGAATTTCCACATAACCGCATCGGTTATTACATTATCCATAGGTGTTTCCAACACAAAGTAACGCACCAAGGTACTCTTTGTAACTCCAATTACGGTTTTTAACTCTTTGTTATGAGGCTCAAAAGTTTTATCCACCAATGCAGCCATACCCGCATCTGGTTTATAACGAGTAGGATCAACATCCATTAATTCATAATGGTGGTCTTTGATCTTGCCGTCTTCTACCACGATATCAAGTTTACCTACAAATGAACCAAACGCTCCGGGCTCCGTAACTTTAGTGTATTTCGTTTCGATAGGCTTACGTACCCGTTCATGCGTGTCGGCGCCAAGAATGTAATCTACTCCTTCAACAAAAGCTTGATTTCCCAAATCTACCTGCTGCGTTAATCCCATGTGGGTAACAAGGAATACCATCGCGCAATTTTCATATTCACGCAAAATTTTCACATAGCGTGCAACATTTTCTTCTGGTTTTCCAAAATGAATTCCTTCCGAATAAGCGGGCGATTGACGCTTGGGCGTTAATGGATCATTCAATCCAATGAATCCAATTTTTACTCCGGCTACCATTTTCGTCCAATAGGGTTGGAAAATCATATCTTGTCCGTTAAACCCTTCACCTGCGTGGTACATATTCGCGCATACTTTTGCTGCGTTATAACCACCAAGATCTTTCATCATATTTTCCTTGCCATATACAACTTCCCAGTTTCCCGGCAACATCAAATCGTAACCAATATGATTAATTAAGGGTACCAAAGCCCTACCTTCTGTCAAAGCTGCAACACCGCTTCCTTGAAAACAATCGCCTCCATCAACAAGTAATGTATTGCCTGGATTTTCTTTTCGAATGGTGTCTAGCATAGTCTTAAGTGTTGCCATCCCACCTCTTCTTTTGTAAACTGCACGACCGTTTTCCCAAAAGAATTCATCATGTTCCAACAACTGGCCGTGGATATCTGCTGTTTGTAAAATGGTGAATTTTTGAGCCTTCCCGTTCTTCACGGCTTCCGAACTTGCCATCTTTTCTGGGCTTGTTCCGCAACCAGCCAAACTGCCTGCCGCCAAAGTTCCAAAAGCAAATCCAAATCCAGCAGTACCTGCGGTTTTCAAAAAATCTCTGCGATTAGTAGTGTTGTCATCGTGGTTGCAGCACGAGCAATTGGTTGGGTGTATTTCTTTCTTCATATTAATTTGTTTAAAATTACGAAAATTAAGCGTTTAGGGAAAACGCATATTTTCCAAAGATGAAGAATCTAATTGGTTTGTGTTGTGACAATAGTCACATTTTATATTTACAAACCAAAAATACTTTCGGCATTCAAAGTGGTTTGTTTGGCCACCTCTAAAGTTGATTTACCCGTTAATTGAGCAATTTCATCCGCAATAAGGCGCACATAAGCGGGCTCATTACGTTTCCCTCTGTAGGGGGTAGGCGCGAGATATGGACTATCCGTTTCGAGCACGAGGTGTTCTATTCCTAATTCAGCAATAACGTCTCGAATGCCGGCCTTTTTAAATGTTATCACGCCGCCTATGCCCAATTTGAATCCCAACTTGATAATTTCATGTGCCAGTTCTTTACTTTCGGAAAAGCAATGAAAGACACCGCTTACTTTATTCTTGTAAGGTTTTAGAATTTGTATTACCTCCTGAGTTGCATTCCGTGTATGTAAACTGAGTGGCAAATTTAATTCTTGGGCCCATTTTATTTGAATCTGCAAGGCTTCTTCTTGCCAAGGTTTCGTGGAAGAATCCCAATACAAATCCATTCCAACCTCTCCTACTCCCACATATTTTCGCTCGGAAAATTTAGAATACATTAATTCTAAATCCGCTCTAAAGCCCTCCTTAACATCGCAGGGATGTAGTCCCATCATACTAAATAAATTCCCTGGATAAGCATCTTCCAAAGCGTGCATCTTTTCTATACTATCGACATCAATATTCGGCAATAAAATACGATCAACGCCCGCTGAAATACTTCTAGAAATTACCTCATCACGATCCTCATCAAATGCATCAGCATACAAGTGATTGTGTGTATCTACCAACCTTACCATTCTATTTTCTCCTTTCGAAGAAAATGATCAATTCCTCTCGCGCAATCATCTGTTTTTCTTGCTAAGGCATTTTGTTGAGCCGCAAACTCTAATGCATCCTCGTGAAGAATAGGTAGATTCCTCATCATCATTTTAGTCCTAGAAACGGATTCTAAACTTACACCGCGTAATAAGGAATCAACAAATTTGATTACCTCGTCGGTAATATTAACACATATACGATAAATCAGGCCGTCCTCAAGTGCCTTCTCAGCTGAAAATACCCCAGCCGTGAGCAACCATTCGTTACATTTGTTCATTGATAGTTTATGTCGTAGATAAACCATTACCAAAGCCGGTACGAATCCAATTCGTGCTTCGGTATAACCAAAAGAGGAATCGGGAGTAGCAAAACAAAAATCACTAATAGTAGCCAACCCACAACCTCCAGCTAATGCAGGGCCCTCAACTTGGGTTATTGTTATTTTAGGTGATTGAAAAATCGCCTCAAACAAACGCTTTAAGTTCCTTGAATCTTCCAAATTCTCTTCATGGGTAAAACTGCCAAGTTTTTGAATATATGCCAAATCGGCCCCAGCTGAAAAAGCCGCTGCCGCCGACTTTATCACAATTATTTTCACATCGTCACGTTCATTTAATTGGGTTATCGTCTCGTATAACTCAGCCACCAATTCGGGATTAAAAGCATTTCGTTTTTCAATTCGCGACATCACCACGGAGGCCACGCGATTGTTGATTTCCAGTTGTACCCATTGCATAATACAAAGGTACTTTATTTTGTACCTCTTCTATTAATGCATTAAAAACAAGACTCAAACCTTATTCATTTTCAATTGTTTACATATTTTATGTTTTCTGAAAAATTCAAACATCGCTTTGAAATATTTATTACATATTTCGGCATTAGTGTGTTTATTCTGCACTTTACGCTCATAATTGCTATTCAGTTTGGAATAATTCCTGGAACCTATTTCCCTAGTAATCTTTTTGGCCACCCTTTTGCCTCTTTATTTTCTCCCTTCAGTATCCTGTTGATTTATGAAGTTTATTTACTCATTTATTACCTGAGAAAGAGTTATACAAAATCTGTAGCCAAGCAATTAGAAATAATGGCACTGATACTTTTACGAAACAGTTTCAAAGACATCGGAAAAATGATGCAAGGGGAAACGCCCATACTAGAAAGCGATTTAATGAAAGATTTAACCGGTTTTATATTGATACTGTTATTATTATGGGCATTTTATGCCATAGAAACAACGCGAAATGCGATAAAATATGAACTAAGTGCAAACTTCATAAAACTAAAACACCATCTTTCTAATATTTTGATCTGGATTTTTATTGGTCTTTCTATTTTCGCCTTTTCATCCTGGATTTTAGAATTAATTGAGTTTTCACATAATCATGCTTCGCTTCAGGATCCATCTCACGTATTTTATCGGGAATTTTTCACTTTATTAACTTTTGCCGACGTACTTCTCTTGTTGAGTAGTGCCAAAAATCTACAAAATACTATTTTAGTTGTACGTAATTCGGGATACGTTTTAGCAACCTTGCTTATGCGAATTTCATTTGGCTTTGAGGGTTGGGAACGTATTTTTACGGTTGTACTCGGAGCGGGTGTTGCTGTTTTTATGTTATGGATTAGCGAAAGAAAAGCCTTCAAGGTTATTCGAGAGTGACCACTTGCAAAATTCAAACCATTACTCCTTACCTATTCGAATATCATCAATATAAAGTGTATCTATTTTATGCGATTGGGCCCATTTCCCCATTTCCTGAAAATCGTATTTTAACAAATTCTTCCGTGATAGGGCTTCCCCCGGAGAAGAAAAATCAGGAGATCTAAAAATTCCGTAGATCATCCATGATAAAACAACGAATCCTATATGGTTAAAATTAAAAGTAGAGATTTGGGAAATAAGACGCCACCAAGCATAAATAACTCCGGCAAAGAAGCATCCATCAAGGAAAGTAAAATCATAAGCATATATAAACGGAAGGGGAAAAAACGCGCCCCAATCCAACATCTCATATAAACCATCGACGACAAAATTGGATAAGGAAGCGAGTAGTTCCGTGACAATCTGGACGGGTACATATACAGATATACTGAGACCGATAAATAGATATATAATCGCTGTAAACGGTAAAGTAAATATCAAATTACCGACTAGAAACCAAGTAGGTATAGCGTGAAAATGATATAAGGTCAAAGGCAGGGTACACAAAGTACAACAGAGAGACATACCCACTAAATCGCTTAGATATCGACTTTTTTTCAAATAACCGCTTAATCGCTCTTGCCATAATGGGAACCAAAATGCAATTCCAATCATAGCAGCAAAACTCAATTGAAAGCTCACCGAATAAATAGATAGTGGGTCAAATAGCGCGTAAATACAAGCCGTTGAAGCGAGCAAATCTGTTAGTCGTATATTTCTCTTCAGAAATATACGCGACCCAATAAATATGGATATAAAGGCAGCAGCCCTAAAAACGGGAGGCGCCATGCCCGTAATAAACGCGTAGGTCCACAATATGGGCAAGAGCAAAACCTCCAGACTCTGAAGTCGTCGATTGCGTTTTGCCAATCGTTGTAAAGGCCAAGAAAGGAGCCAATAAATCAATCCCAAATGCATTCCCGAAACAGATAAAATATGCATTAATCCTGCCTTCCGAAAATTATCTTTATCAACAATATCAATACCCGATTTATCGCCCAAGATAAGTCCCGAAAAAAGAGAACTTGCCCGCGGATCCAAAATGCGGTTTATCCGTAGTAGGATATTATTTTTAACACATTCTCGCATGAATTCCCATGAGGTAGAATCAGATTCTAAGCGAAATACTGAAGCTTTACGATTATCTAACATTCCTAATTTTTTACCGCCTAATGCATACGCAGCACCATCGAAATTATACGAATAATCGGGTTTCACAGGAACTTTAAAAGATGCCCCTTTTATAGCCACTAACGTTCCAGAAGTTAGTGACTTTGATTTCTTTTGATACCAATAAATGGTGTAATTATCAGTTGGGTACCATTTATCATCAATTAAACACGACCTTAATTCTGCAATAACTTTTGATTGAGAACCATAGGATATTTTTGATTTTATATACACTTGAATACCCGATGATAGCTGAACTAGCTGTTGGGCGTTAGTGTATTTTTTCATTTGCTGAGAAACTGAAACGCAACCTATAAGTAATGCGCCACAAGCCAAAACAGCCTCGCGTAAGCATAAAAATTTAACAGCTACAAATAAGAAAAGAAACAGACTCGTTGCGGCAATCTCAACCGGGTGTAATACCACCCCAGCGGTTAAAAAAACAGCTGTGAAAGCTAATGGATGTTTATAATGAAATCGTGTCGACATCGCAGATACGATGCCCACAAGCTTAAATCATCTTTCGAAGGTTTCGCTTTAGATCATTCGCCGATTCATCGCGACGCGACCACTGACTTTGATTATACCAATTATCAAAAACGTCTTCGCGCTCCTCAGAATTACCCGCTGCGAGCATCTCTGTAATAAAGACAGCAAAAAGTTTCATATCCCCCCCAAACAAAAAATTACAAAATTCAAATCTGCGCGAAAATGAAAACATTGAAAGTATCTCTTGGGCTCTCTGTTCAAGTTGTGGCTTCCCCGCTTCATTAGGCGTTTCATCGACTTCAATATCAATGGATTCATCAACCGTTGAAAATAAATCCGGATCGTTATTTCTGGTTGATTTTAAACTTTCTTCTTCTTCTGTAAGCTCATCAAGATGTTGTAATTTTTGCAAATCTTCGTCGAATTCTTGATCGTATTTTTCATCTTGTGGGGAAATTCCCAAATCATTAGATACCGACTCATCATCTAAATAGCCGTGGCTTTCAGACGTGGAATTATCCCCCAATTCAATTTCAAATTCTTGTTTCGATTGAATCTCAGTTGCATCGTTAACATTTTGTAATTCCTCAGATATGTCTGCTTTTGGTGAATCCATATTTTCTTCAAAAGGAATAGTTAAAAATTCGGCATTGTCTACCTCCTGACCTTCGCTTACATCGACATCGTCTTCATATGTGGGTTTGAATAAGGGTTGCGATTCGACAACTTCTTCGATCGGCTCGGGAGTTTTGGAAATGGAATTTGCATTTTGAGCAATAATTTCCATATCCGTTTCAAGATACAATTCGGCAGCATATGCTTTAATGGAAGCCAGTTGATTGGCTATTTCTTGGGTCGACTTTAGCTGGCGCAAATTGGACTCAAACTGAACCAAATCTGCAATTATTTGAGGAATGCGAGGATTCATAATCCGGGTATCAAAAATTTTTCGGAAATTTACAACCGAAAGAACGCTGTGTCAATGAGAGATTTTACACTAATTTATGGGTGTATGTTTGCGGGGAAAACCACCCGTTTAATTGGGCTTTACAACGAAAGCACCGTAGATATCAACGAGAGAATTGTGGTGAAACCGCTTTTGGATAATCGATATCAGGCGAATAAAATCAATTCGCATGGCGGTTTGCAAATTTTGGGACACCGAATTTCAAAAGCCGAAGAGTTGTATCCGCTTATTCAACCAAGTACAAAAGAATGCTACATAGATGAGGTGCAATTTTTCACACCATATATCATCGAAGTAATTGGCGAAATGATGATGAACGGTATCCGAGTAATAGCTGCCGGATTGGATAGAGATTATTTAAACCGTGACTTCGGATCCATGAAAGCACTTAAAAACCTGGCAACAGAACGAATCGAAGTTTCCGCCAAATGTAACGTATGCCAACAAGAGGCGCATTACACTTACCGAACCAATGAATCGCCTGACTTGGTTTTAGTTGGTCATAATGACGCGTATGAAGCTCGATGTGAAACTCATTGGAAGGAAGGAATGTCGGCCCGAAACCAAGTCTAAACTTGATATTATAACTTATTACTTGTTGGGATGTAGGTGTAACAGTTGGGAACCTATTTAACCTTTGATGGCGCTAATAGCACCCAAATCGGGAATGCTTTTTCTCAAACTTTCCTCGATACCTGCAGTCATAGTCATTTCACTCATATTACAACTACTGCAGTTTCCAGTAAGCCTGAGTATTACATCCCTGCTCTTTGTCACTTCAACAACCTCTACGTCACCACCGTCGGCATGTAAGTAAGGACGAATGGTATCCAAAACCGTTTCAATATGTTGTTGCAATTCCATTAATGCAAAAATACATTTTTTTAACTGATTAAATTCCATTTTGATCATCAAGTTACCACATGGAATTTATGGAGAAATCTGCAATAGATTTATTTTGAACTTATAACGCTTATTTGACGTGCGATTTCCTTCACCACGTCTAGGTAGGGTTTCATATGCTCTTTTGAGAAATCCCAAACACCTGTATCGGCAGCATTTCCCAATTCAGTTTGAAAAGGCAATTCCCCTAAGAAAGGCACTCCGTTATCTTCGGCAAGCTTTCTACCTCCACCTTCGCCAAACAGGCGGTACTTTTTATCGGGTGCATCTGAAGGCGTAAAAAATGACATATTTTCAACCACCCCAATTATAGGTTTTGCAATGGCGTCTAACTTAAACATATCGATAGCGCGTGCGGCATCTGAGGTGGCCATATTTTGAGGCGTCGTTACAATAACTACACCCGTTAGAGGAGCCAGCTGTGATAGAGAAATTTGAACGTCACCCGTTCCAGGAGGCAGATCAACAATCAAGTAATCCAATTCTCCCCAATCTACATCATTAATAAATTGCTTGAAAGCACTAGAAATCATCGGACCTCGCCACACTACTGCTTGACCTGGCGCTGTCATAAAACCAATACTCAGCAATTTTAACCCATGCGAAGTAATGGGAATCATCACATTTTTACCGTTTTTTTCTACCATTTCAGGTGCCGAATGAACGTTAAACAAAGTAGGTACACTTGGCCCGTAAATATCGGCATCGAGAAGACCCACTTTAGCCCCAGTATGTGATAAACCTAAAGCCAAACTCGCGGACAAAGTACTTTTGCCTACTCCCCCTTTACCTGAAGCAACTGCAATAACATGTTTTACTCCACTTAAAACATTATCGTTACGGGTTTGCTGAACGACCCTATGAGTCGCATTAATATGAATATTCGCCTCTTTATTAACCGTATACAATATGGCTGTTTTACACGCATTTACGAGGGTTTCCTTCATCGGGCATGCGGGAGTTGTAAGCACCAAATCAAACCGTACGTCCAAGCCTTCAATGCTTAAATTTTCAATCATACCCAAGGTTACCAGATCCTTTTTTAAATCGGGATCTTCTACCATGGAAAGCGCTTTTAAGATAGCTTCTTTATTCATGTTGTTTTGGTATTACGTTTAAACAATCGCGCAAAGAATCGTTTCTCAAAATTCCAGAAATAAGAAAACTGACCGAATAGAAAGCCATAAACCAATAAGATTAGATTGTAAAATGGCAAAATTGCCACATAGTACAACAAATCGAACCACCAATAATCCTCAAAGTGGGGCTTAACAAAACGTTTTATGTAAACCACAGTCGAACCGGTTAACGCGAAAACCGTCAAAATGAGAATAACCTTGATAGGAGAATCGACTTTCCATCGTTCTTGCAATTTCTGTATGAAACTCACGATACAAAGGTACTTTCTTTTATGACGCTAAGCCGACATTCTGTCTATTATTTGTGTGAAATTACCGACTTTTGTCGGTAATGACTGAAAACTTACAGGCTGGAGTTTATTTGGTTCCATTACCCATCGGTACCGATAGCCCCATCCATTACCATACGCCTTACTTACTCGACCTAATTCCCAAGATTAAATATTGGGTCGCAGAAAATGCACGAACGCTCAGAAGATATATCTCCTCTCTGAAGCTGGGCATTGATATCGATACACTTGAAATATTTGAATCTAATCAGCACACGGCTGAAAATGAATTAAACGCATTTCTTTCCAAGTTAGAGAGGGAAGTTTTACTCGGCGTGGTTTCAGAAGCCGGAATTCCCTGTTTGGCGGATCCCGGTAATCGAGTGGTTGCTTGGGCTCATCGAAAAAATATCAGAGTTGTTCCTTTGATTGGCCCCAATTCTATTGCTATGGCATTAGAAAGTAGCGGCATGAACGGTCAGCAATATATTTTTCATGGGTACCCCCCAATACAAGCTCTAGAACAAAAAAAATGGTTAACCGAATTATTCTCGGGACCTTGGCAAAAATATACCCATAGCTTTATTGAAACGCCTTATAGAACGGATAAACTATACCAATCAATAATTCATTCACTACCTGAATACATTCAACTTTGTATAGCTTCGAACCTGCACAATCCCGATCAATTTATTCAAACAAAAAGCATTGGTGAATGGAAAAAAACAAATACAAAATGGGGAAAAGTACCTGCGGTTTGGGTACTTAGCAAGCAAACCCTTTGAACTATAAATTGTATATAAAAGTTAAATTTGCAATAACATGAAAGATATCTTCGACAAACTCAATGAACGCATGGGCCCACTCGGCATGCACGCAGATGAAGCCCATGGATACTTTACTTTCCCAAAATTAGAAGGTCCTATAGCACCGCGTATGAAATTTCGCGGAGTTGAAAAGCTTACGTGGAGTTTGAACAACTATCTCGGATTGGCCAACCATCCTGAAGTAATGAAAGCCGATGCAGATGCCGCAGCTCAATTTGGAATGGCATATCCTATGGGGGCTCGTATGATGAGTGGAAATAGTAATTATCACGAGCAACTAGAAATGGAATTAGCAGAGTTTATCGACAAGCCCGAGGTAATTCTGCTTAACTATGGGTACCAAGGAGTTCTTAGCGCTATCGACGCTCTTGTTGATCGACACGACGTAATTGTATACGATGCTGAATCACACGCTTGTATTATCGATGGTTTGCGATTGCATATTGGTAAACGATTTGTATACACCCACAACAACATGGAATCGCTTGAAAAGCAATTGGTGCGCGCCACAAAATTGGCAGAAACTACCGGAGGCGGTGTCTTAGTAATTACTGAAGGGGTTTTTGGAATGAGCGGTTCACAAGGTAGTTTAAGGGAAATTGTGGCTCTTAAGGAAAAATTCTCTTTCCGACTGCTCGTAGACGACGCACATGGTTTCGGCACCATGGGTAAAACCGGAGCCGGAACGGGCGAAGAACAAAACTGCATGGATGGAATTGATATTTACTTTTCAACTTTTGCAAAATCAATGGCGGGGATTGGAGCCTTCATAGGAAGCGAACCTCACGTAATCAAATTCTTACGATACAACATGCGCTCGCAGATTTACGCTAAGAGTTTGCCCATGCCTATGGTAATTGGTGCCTTAAAGCGATTAGAACTAATACGAACACAACCCCAATTGAAGGCGCAATTATGGAATGTAGTAAACTCTTTGCAAAACGGACTTCGAGATGCCGGTTTCAATATTGGAATCACCACCACACCAGTAACCCCTGTTTTGTTAAACGGAACTATTCCTGAAGCAACTCACCTTACGCTAGATTTGCGTGAAAATCACAATATTTTCTGTAGCATCGTCGTATACCCTGTTGTTCCTAAAGGAGTAATTATGCTCCGCTTAATCCCAACCGCCGTTCATACCTTAGAGGATGTAGAATACACAATTAACGCCTTTAAAAGCATTAAAAACAAATTGGATTCTGGCGAATATCGCAAAGAAAAAATCGCATCCTTTGCCTAGCATTGTGATGTGAAATCAATCTTTGAGAAATTCCTCTTAACAAATAGTATTAAGACCTCCCTATATTCAAAAATTATTTCATTTTTGATTTGGGGAGGTCTTTTTGTGTGTATTGGGGTACTTCAATCGCGCTATTTTAAAGATATCTACATCCAAGGACCTATTTCCCTTATTTCAGGAGACACTCAAACCAAAGTATTCTATCAAATTAATTTCAAACGGGAAAATACTAAGAGTGAATTGAAAAAAACCATCGCATTGAATAAATGGGATTCAATAGTTTTATCGAGCGGCCGAGTGCAGAAAAACGATTCTAACAGCCAAATATCATTGAAACATGAAATATATAAAATTTCATTAAACGAGGCCGATTCTGCGCTACTCGAATCTTTACCCGGCATTGGACCTTATTCCGCAAAAAAAATAGTGGCATATCGAAACAGGTTGGGTGGTTTTATTTCAAAATTTCAATTGTGGGAAATTCCCTATATCGACAGCCAGATTATTTATAACCCCAAAATTAATTGGGTCGTCAACATCGATAAAATAAATCGAATTTCCTTAATTGATTTAAATATTTCAGCGATGTACAAACATCCCTACATAGGAAAAACACTCGCCAAAAATCTAATAGAGTTTCACAAAGTACATGGACCTATTTCCATAGAAAAATTTTTAGAAATGAAAAGCTTTGATTCAGAGGAAAAGAAAAAACTCCGTCCTTATTTCACTTTTGCCCATTAAGGTGAAATCCCATCACCTAATACGTGTCAAAATGACAATAAGTCAATTGTAAAATCTGTGTAAACATCTATCCTAATTACATACTTTTTAATAATAAAAATTTTTTAAATACAACAATTGCACGTTCGAAAGTGCTAATTTTGCAGTATATGCATTTTCAAGAGAATGAGAGCGTAAGCATGGTGCGCCAAATGGTGCGTGATTTTGCCGAAAAGCACATCCGCCCAGATATGATGGTATGGGATGAAGCACAAACTTTTCCGATTGACGTTTTTAAGGGATTAGGTGAGTTAGGATTAATGGGCGTTTTAGTCCCTGAAAATTACGGTGGTTCTGGTTTTGGATATTACGAATACGCAGCAGCAATTGAAGAATTAGCCAAAGTATGCGGCAGTGTTGGATTGAGTATGGCCGCGCACAATAGTCTTTGCACGGGACATATCTTACAATTTGGAAATGAGGAACAAAAACAACGTTGGCTGCCAAAATTGGCAACCGCGGAATGGATAGGCGCATGGGGATTAACTGAAGCCAATACCGGATCAGATGCCCTTAGAATGAAGTGCGTAGCGCACAAAGACGGCAATGAATGGGTCCTAAACGGCGCAAAAAACTGGATTACACATGGAATCAGCGGAGATATCGCTGTAGTATTAGCCCGCACCGGTGACCTACTAGACTCCCATGGAATTACGGCGTTTGTAGTAGAGCGCGGCACCCCAGGCTTCAGTGGAGGCAAAAAAGAAAACAAATTAGGCATGCGTGCCTCAGAAACAGCTGAAATGATTTTCGAAGATTGTCGCATTCCAGAAGAAAATGTTTTGGGCAATATCGGCGATGGCTTCATCCAAGCGATGAAAGTATTAGATGGCGGTCGCATATCGATTGCCGCTCTTAGTTTGGGCATTGCAAAAGGGGCATATGAGGCTGCTTTGAAATACTCAAAAGAACGCGAACAGTTTGGCAAATCCATTTCCAATTTTCAAGCTATAGCATTTAAACTAGCGGATATGGCCACCAAAATTGACGCGGCTGAACTTTTAATTCAAGAAAGTTGTGACCTCAAAAACAAGGGTAAAAACGTAAATAAAGTAAGTGCTATGGCAAAATATTATGCATCCGAGATCAGCGTGTATTGCGCAAATGAGGCAGTGCAAATATTTGGAGGTTATGGTTATACAAAGGATTTCCCAGTAGAAAAATTCTATCGCGATTGCAAACTTTGTACTATCGGTGAAGGCACCAGTGAAATCCAAAAATTGGTTATTTCAAGAGCCATCTTAAAAGATTGATTTATCGATAAAAATTTTATATCTTTGCCCTCCCGAAAAACGAAAGAATTTATATGTTACAAATAAACGTAAAAGAGAACGAGTCGTTAGACAAAGCCCTTAAGAAGTTCAAAAAGAAGTTCGAAAAGACTGGTGTAGTTAAAGAAATGCGCCGCCGTCAAGCTTTCGAAAAGCCTTGTATTACACGCAGAATGCAAAAATTGAAAGCGGTTTACAAGCAGAAGTTGCAAACACAAGAAATGCAAGGGTAATAAACCCAAAAAATATACGAGCCACATCCCTTAGGATGTGGCTTTTTGCGTTATACCCCCAACAATTATATTCCTATTTACGCGGATGCAACTGATGTATGCGCTTTAATTTATCAAATGAATTCTTCGTGTAAACCTGTGTCGCACTCAAACTCGAATGTCCAAGCAAGTCCTTTATAGCCATCAATTGCGCTCCATTGTTTAGCATATGCGTGGCAAATGAATGCCTCAAAACATGGGGGCTGGTCTTTGCGGCACTTGAAAACAACCTAAGATATTTCGTCACCAATCGATAAACAAAAACGGGATATAGCGGATCTCCATCTTTCAACACAAACACATATTCACGGGATTCATTAATAAGAAGAAAGGATTTTAAACCTTCCGATAGTTCGGGGTGCAACGGTATTTCCCGCACTTTATTCCTCTTACCTAAAACGCGAAGCAGGTTACGCCCAAAATCTATATCTGCTCTTTTTAAACCTATCAATTCCGACAATCGCATACCCGTAGTATATAATAGCAACAACAGCAGTTTATCTCTGTCACCATGTTCAACTTCACCCCACGGAAACCGAGCAAACATCGCCTCTAAATCCAGGGCGGGAATATCCTTTACCAAGTGCTTGGATGTTTTTGGAGAAACAACCTTTGTCATTGGATTATGCTCCATAAGGTCTTGACTCCGTAAAAATTTAAAATAACTTCGAAGCGAAGAAAGCTTCCGATTAACCGAACGTGAACTTAATCCACTTTGCATCATATCACTCACCCACAAACGAATATGATTGGATTTCAATTGGCTTAACGAAGGATTACCAATAGATAACAGATAAGATTGAAAAGCTTCTAAATCAGATCGGTAAGCAGCAGCCGTATGCGTACTCATACGACGGTTCTTGAGTATATAATCAATAAAGGAATCCGTGTATTCGCTCAACATACTTATAGAACGAAGCTACACCGAAAGAATTTCCCTTCAAAAGGAAATTACTCACTGCCCACTGTAGCAATCACTTTAAGCTCAATAGCTATAGGTGTTGGCAAGCAGTTAATTTCTAGGGTAGTGCGGCAAGGAGGATTATCTCCAAAATACTCTGCCCACAAACGATTATAGGTTTTAAAATCATCTTTCATATTGGTTAAAAAAACGGTAACATCTACCATCTTATCCCAAGATGATCCAGAATCTTCTAGAATCCATTTTACGTTTTGGAATACCGAACGACATTGCGCTTCTATATCGTAAGATATAATATTGCCTTCTTGATCTAGTGTAACACCTGGAATATCCTTGGTACCTCGTGACCTCGGTCCTACTCCACTTAAAAACAAGAGATTTCCCACTCTACGTGCATGCGGGTACAAGCCCACGGGCTCGGGTGCTTTATGGCTGTTTAATGCGTCGATCATATTGCCTTCAAAGATAAAGAAGTTCTGCTAAAGCCTAATAAATCGAACGACTCTTAACCGTTATTTCGTGCGCTTCGGATTCTTTTTCCCTTTTTGTTGAGGCTTTGAAACAGTATATGGGGTATGATACAGAATAGCTCCAAATGGAGGTTTATCTTGAAGTGTAGCAACCGCAACAGATTTCATATCTGGCGCAAACATCGCCTGCCTTGCATTATTTCCAATAACAGGAATATAGGCCGATTCCTTGCCAATTTGTAAATCCCAAATTTTCACTTCTCCATTATTACAAGAACTTATCAAATACCTATCGTCTTTCGAAAAATGAACAGAGGTAACTTTCCAACCATGACCCTCAAGTAAGAATCTAGGTTTTCTTGTTTTTATATCCCAAATTCTAATGGTTTTATCATCACTACCACTAGCCAACATTTTTTTATTGTGAGAAACGTCTAAACACGTAACTCGAGCCTGATGCCCAATGTAGGATGCGGAAACCGTACCCTTTACATTTACCTCAACCACCTTAGAATCGTCGCAAGCCAATAAAAACTTACCTTTGGATGGCGATAATTGTGCCTCGTTTATTTTAGACGCATAACTTAAAACCAGGGAGTTAGGTTTGGCCTGTTCAAAATCTTCCACTCGGTATACACGGGCCGTTCCATCCATAGATGCCGTAATCAAAAATGCCGAAGTTGGATCAAAAAACAATTGAGAAACGGCATTTGTATGATCGCGGGAAATAAATCGCAATTGACCAGTACCCACTTCAAATACGCTAAAAGTAAAATCCTTTGAACCTATTGCAATGTATTTATTATCATTGCTTATATCAATGCACGTAATGGCCGCGTGATGTATATCAAATTCCCGTTGGAACGTATAGTTCTTTAATGAATCTACACCGTACAAACGAACCTTTCTATCCCATGAACCTGTAGCCAAAAATGAACCATCCTTGGAAAAGGTCAAGCTTTCTATTGCACCGTTATGACCTTCGAGAATGCGATGAAATTTTAGGGTATCATTTAGAACAACCGGAACCGCATCTTGGGCTTGTGAAAGCAGCGTACTGAAAAAACAAATAATTAGAAATACCTTTATTCTCATGATAATCAATCAAATATAAACAAATCTATCAACTATCAATATTAAATTAGACGAACTAGGCTTTATTTCGACGTTGTCGTAATACCTCATACATGAGAACAGCACCCGCCACAGATACATTCAAACTATCAATATTTCCGGTCATTGGAATTTTAATATTAACTCCTATCTTACGCCAGCGTTCATCAACTCCCTCGTGCTCGGTACCTAGCACAAGCGCACAATCTACATTAAAGTCTGCCTCATACATCTCAAGCGCGTCATCCATAAAGGTGGTATATACCCTTAACTGTAAATCTTCAATCCGCTTCAAACATTCTTCAAACGTAAAAGATCTAATAGGTACATGAAAAACCGTTCCCAAGCTGTTTCTAATTACTTGTGGATGAAAGGGATCAACTTGAGCATCACAAAGCCAAATCTCTCCGATACCTGCCGCATCTGCCGTTCTAATAATAGCTCCTAGATTTCCAGGCTTTTCAACCTTTTCAACAATAACAATGGATTTAACTGCCTGTGGGATGCCCAAAATTTCTTTATTTTCAAACACTCCAAGAGCATTATTGACTTCACCACGAACGCAAAGTTCATTCCACAAAATTGCGGAAAGTCGAACGTATTCCACGTCATCTGGTAGGTCCAAAACACCTATGTTCGAGTTGGAATCGGTATAGGCTATGCTTTGCAACGAAAATCCGGCTTTTAATGCCAATTCAATTTCCTTTAGACCTTCTACAGTAAAACGGCCTTGCTTTTTACGAAACCGATTTTTCTCCAGAAGGTTTTTAACTTCTTTAAACCAAGGGTTTTGGGAACTCGCAATATCTTTAACCCTCATTTTCTGGAGCGTTTAACCAGTCGTTATGTTTCCGTTTGAATCTAAAGAAAATGGAGGTAAGAAACAGGAATACGCTATTGGAAAGAATTTTACCAATCAAAGCGCCTGTTAAAGCGGAAAGCGAAGATGGATCTTGCTTTTTCAACTCTTTGATGATTTTATCCTTGTCAATTTCCTTCATAAAGGAAATATTTTTGAATGCCTCAACCGATTTTTCTATTTGAATTTGAACGGTTTGAGATGATAAATCATTGTCAATTTCGTATAAAATACCATCCGCCAAAATGGAAATAAAAATTGCAATACTCATTACACGAAAGCCCGATAAAAAAGCCTTCCAATAGGTAAACGCGCGGCCATAAATCGTTTTTTCCGCTTTATTGGCCATATATACAGCATAAACCAAAAGCGCAAAACTAAAAAACATGAAAGGAGCTTCAAATACAAAAGACCAATTTTGGGTGATATAAAAAACGACTTTTGCAGCGAGCAAAACCAAGCCCATCAACGTTCCGTGAAAGATAGAAGGCAACTGAAAAAACGCATTCAATTTCTCCTTGAAGTTTGGCTTTATATTAGAATCTGAAGGGATTCCAGTGTTTGTGTTCTCGTCCATTATTTTTTTAATATTACATTCTCTCGAATGGTACAAACCAAGCCTCCGTTTTTACTAACTTGTGGAAGTTTGTTGTAAGCAATTGTACCGTTATGGTAGCTGCTATCTTCAAAATCTCTGCTAACGATGGTTAAACAAGCGCGTTGACCAATTTCAATTTCAACTTCTGGAATATCTAAAAATCTGCGATTCCCATTGCTTAAAGCCTTAATCAACTCCGGCATTTCTTCATCAGAAAACGATGCCATCATTTGAGAAATAAAACCGGAATAGGTAGCCGCGCCAAAAGCCGCATATTCAAATTCCAATTTCTTACTCTCTATATCCTCCGGTGTATGATTCGAAAAAACACCATCAATTTTACCTTGCAATAATGCCGAACGAAGTGCGGCACGATCTTCCTTTGTTCGAAGGGGCGGCATAACTTTAAAGCTTTCATCAAAGTTTTCGATATCCTCTTCTGTAAAACAAAGGTTCATCATAGGAACTGCAACTTTTATATCTACTCCTTCTTTTCGTGCATTATCTATAATATCTACGGCTTCTTTTGTACTTATCCCTAATACTCTTAACGGAACGTTTAACCATTTCGCAACCTCAATGTCAGCAAGTAAGGCCGTAGTTTCTGAAACTTTGGGAATTCCCTTAAGTCCTAAATTAACACTGATAAAACCTTCATGAATTTGCCCCCCGGCTACCCATTTCGGGTTATGCGGATGTATTAAATAAGGAATATTTAAACTATGACAATATTCCATAAGTTTTGACCTTAAACTGTCTGTGCCATGAGCAACAATTCCGTCGGTTTGAGCTACAGCCCCGGCATTCCGCATATCATTCACCTCCGCCATCTCCTTTCCCAATCTCGATTCGGATGCAGTACCAATTGGAAGCAACTCAACCGATAATTTTTCAGATCTTTGCTTTAAAGCGGTAATTGAAGATGCTTTTTCGGGAAGAGGATCGGTTCCTGCAAAGACCGCTGCTTGAGTAAAACCGGCTAATCCAGCTGCTTTGGCAAACGTATCTATACGCTCTTTCCATTCTGCTCCTGGATCGGGAAGAACCGAAAAAGAATCGCACCATCCGGCAGAAATAAATCCTCCATTTGCATCTATTACTTCATTTGAAGCAGACACCTCATTTCCAATTTCTTGTATTTCCCCATCGGCAACCCGAATAGAGATGTTTGAACCGTTCAATGGGTGGTTCGGAGCCACCAAAATCGCGTTTTTTATGGTAATTGAAGAAGACATGAGTATGCGAAATTAACGATTAGTTCGCAATACGAAGTTGCTCAATAAAAGTTCCGTTAATAACAGAGTGAAAATCACCCAAGGCCACACGGAATTATCACGACCAGTATCAAAAGACTGAATACCTTGTGCATTCCAATTATCTACCGATAACTTTTCTACATTCTTGAATGATACAAATCTATTATTCACCTCCAAATTACGCATTTCTTTTCTTGGGGAATTTAGCGCGATCATCGTAGAATCTGACCCGTCCTTCTTGGTTATATTATACCAGTTGGCCTTCATGTATTCGTCTTTTATTCCGGTAAAACACAATTCTCCATTGTTTATACCCAGTGAAGTCCCCCACTGATTTAGACCCTGATTAAGAAAAATAGGATCTTGAACATCCACGTTAAAATCTTTCGGAACCGCTATCCAATCTTGCCCCCAAAATTCACAAATTGAATTAGCAGAATTCTCAGTTGACAGAATAATAGGAGCCAAAATCCCAACAAACCAAGAGCTCGCTCGTAATTCCTTCATCCCATCTGAATAATCTGCTAAAAGCAGCCAAATTTCACCTTCACCAAACTCTCTTCTAATTAAAAAATCCCTTTCAAACTTGGTTATGATTATCCGCGCCCACTCCCGATTCTCCTCATAAGGAAACTTATAAAGGTTATCGAAACTCGGCAATACATTTTTGGCATCTAAATATTCTTCCAGCGACGAACTAAATGGAGCTTGCCGAAAACCCCGATAATCAAGCACATCGCTTTCTTGATTAGGTTTGAGGCGTTCCCAACTTCCCCCGTTAAGAAACCCTTGAAGCACCAAATTATCTGAATCCCAAGGAATCACCACACACGATTTGCCCATTCGTATTTGGTTCATTAGTTTGGGATTTACATCCGTTTTATTGCTCGTAGGAATCCAAATAACCAAATCGCATTTATCTACACTATCAACCACCTCTACCCTATCACTCAATGTATTCATTAAGCGATTAATGTCTTTTACTCGCTCGTCGGACTCAATGTAGATTTTGATTTTACTCTGTCTTATTGGGCTTAGGAACAGCGTATTATCAATACTATATGCATCCCCAGGTAATGCCAACTTTACTTTATTGGGGGAAGTTAATAATTGCGGTAACTCACACTCCAAAACCACCGAACGCATTTTGTCCTTAAACGGTATCGTGATATTTCCTTCTAACTGTTTATTCGCATAAACAGCCATAGAAATCGAAGCATTGCCCTCAGTATTATTTCGAGAAATGCCCACCTTACATTTTCCCAGTAAAGGATCGAAGCAATAGGCCGTATCAATTGAAAAATTGACCGCTCTTTCTACCTCTAAGTCTACAAAACGATAATAAGACTGTGAATCTATCCAATCAGAAAAATCTGTTACTGCGTGGCTATCCATATCTGTAACCACCCACCAATTAACCTTATCATCGCCTATCTCATTATTTTTTAGGAGTGTAGCAATATCATAAAACCCTAAGGGTTCTGTGTAGGAGTTCAACTTCTCTAAGGCCTCTGCCTTCGTTAATATTATCTTGGGTTGATAGGGCTTATCTATCCAATAAATCGGGGCTTCTTCAGGAAGCATTTTAAGCCATTTCAATGCAGCTTTCTTGGCGCGCTCTGCGGGAATAATACCTTTGGCATCTATCTCCCACATACTTGGGCTTGCATCCCAAATAATGCCAACCGACGGCTCGTTTGTTGAAATGGAATGGTTTGGAGATTTACATGTAGGTTGCGCAAATGCCATTATTACGGCCAAAAATAGCAATAAACGATTTGCTAATAATAGGTAATAATTAACCTTACGAGTGCTTTGAGTTTCTCTTAGTATGGATACTAGACGATAAACTCCAGGAAACTTTAAAACCTGTTGCTTTCTAAAACGCAACAAATGAATGAGTAATGGTATCAACAACAGCAGGAAACCCCACAAATATTCCGGATACCGAAAAGACATCATTTCACTAGAAAAGACCGTTCAAGGTACTCTCAACTTGGTTTATTATATGCGATAAATCTTCAGGATTTTCCTGGAAATTCATTTCATCGGTATTAAAAATCAATAATGGACCCAATTTATAATCGGCAATCCATGCTTCATAACGCTCATTAAGGCGTTTGAGATAATCCAATCGAATTGCGTCTTCATAATCGCGACCTCTCATCTGAATTTGATCAACGAGCTTTGGAATACCCGCTCGCAAAAAAATGAGTAGGTCTGGTGCTTTTATTTGTTGCTTGATATTATCAAAAAGTCTGCTGTAGTTTTCAAAGTCGCGTGTACTCATTAAGCCCATTGCGTGCAAATTCGGAGCGAATATATGGGCGTCTTCGTATATCGTTCTATCCTGTATAACCGTTTTCTCTCCGGTACGAATTTCTTGAATACGTTGCCAACGCGTATTTAAAAAATAGACTTGAAGATTAAAGCTCCAACGTTGCATATCCTCGTAGAAATCAGATATGTACGGATTTTCATCCATATCTTCTAACTGTACGTCCCAATGATAATGTTTGGCCAATAAATTTGTCAGGGTTGTTTTACCTGCTCCGATATTTCCTGCAATTGCAATATGACGAGCCATATTGCAATATTAAGTCTGCTTACCCTGCGATTGCAACAAACAACGCGATAAAAGTTTTACACAGCCCATATAGTCGATATGAAACCGGCAAATTGGTGGTAGATTTGCATAAAATGAGCGGAAAAACGAAAAAACATCAAACCAGTCAGTGGTCCATGCTGGTTCGTTTGATGCAAATGGCGAAAGAACAGAAAACTGGAATTATTGTGGCTGTTTTACTCACCGTTCTACAAAGTCTATTTACCGCTTTACAACCTTACTTATATAAAATCATCATAGATGAGGTTATCATCGCGCAACAATTCCAATGGCTCGCAGTTGCTTGTGGAATTTTATTAGCTTGGTTGCTCTTGCAAGCATTTCTAGGCTTTTATAACTCGTATCTCGCTGCCATTATTGCGCAAGGGGTAATTTTAAAACTCCGACAGTATGTTTACGAACATCTTACGCGTTTAAAGCTCCGTTTTTTTGATAAAACCCCCGTAGGAACGGCCGTAACACGAAGCATTTCCGATATTCAAACCATCACCGATTTATTCGCATCGGGTGTCATCACGATTTTGGGAGATATTATCCAAATCGTAGCCATTTTGGCTTGTATGTTCTACATAAACGTAAAACTTACTCTTTTAACTATAACGGTAGTACCACTGCTTATTTACAGTGCTAATGTTTTTAGGAAGGGGATTAGAGATACTTTCCAAGAGGTACGAAATCAAGTCTCGAATTTGAATGCATTCTTGCAAGAGCGCATTACAGGCATGCAGATTGTACAACTTTTCAATCAGCAAAAAAGAGAATATCAAAAATTTCAAAACATCAATAAAAAGCATCGAGACGCAAACATCCGCAGTGTGCTATATTACAGTGTTTTCTTCCCCGTAGTTGAAATTTTAGTAGCGCTTTCATTTGCCATAATTATTTCATACGGGAGTTTACTCATGTTTGAAAGCAAACTAAAACTTGGAGAAGTCACTGCATTTATAATGTTCGTGAACCTATTCTTCCGTCCAATTAGAGCTATTGCCGACCGATTTAATAACATACAAATGGGTATAGTAGCAGCTGAGCGTATTTTTGAACTTTTAGACGATACAGACAATATTGAGCCTAGTGGTACTCTTATTGCCCCAAATCTCAAAGGACACATTGAATTCAATAACGTTTGGTTTGCTTATAATGATAACGAATGGATCATTAAGGATTTAAGTTTTGAAGTTCAGCCGGGTAAATCTTTGGCTTTAGTAGGTGCAACTGGAAGTGGGAAAACGAGTATCGCCAATCTCATAACCCAATTATACCAACATCAACAAGGAATAATTAAAATAGACGGAAACGATATTAGGGACTACGACATTGCCTCTCTCAGACATCGAATTGCCTTCGTTTTACAAGATGTCTTTCTTTTTTCTGGAACCATCCATAGCAATTTAACCTTAAAGAACGAAGCGATTGATTTTGCTAAAATCAAAGAAACAGCACAAAAAATGGGTGCATTTGATTTTATTGATGCTTTACCAGGTGGTTTTGAATATCACGTTCAAGAGCGAGGTTTGAGCCTTTCGCAAGGACAGCGACAACTTATATCGTTCATAAGAGCAATTGCCGCAGATCCAGATATTATCGTTTTAGACGAGGCCACTAGCGCCATTGATTCACAGACCGAACACTTAATCCAAAAAGCGATTGAAATACTTCTGCATAACCGCACAGCTGTAGTAATTGCGCACAGATTAAGTACCATCAAACACTGCGATGAAATTATGGTATTGGATCACGGTACCATTAAAGAGCAAGGTAATCATAAAAAACTCATGCAGAAACAAGGGGCCTATTTTGATTTATACCAAACACAGATAGAATCTGCTCAGCATTTAACGAGTTAAATTACCTAAATCCTCTTAGCCATTTAAAATCTTTATAGATTTGGTCCACACCATAATCTTTTTGTATTGGCTTTTCTGGTTATTTTATTACGTTATTACAGAATAGAATGTTTCAATTTCAACTTGTAATACGACAAGACCGATTAATAAAAAAGGGGTGCCATAAAGCACCCCTTTTTATATTCTGTTGTTGAGAGATGATTACTCAGCAGCAGCCAACTTGGTTGCCATCAAGCGATCGTACTCTTCTTTTGAACCTGTGATTAGATTGTCAAATCTACGGATACCTGTACCTGCTGGGATCAAATGTCCAACAATTACATTCTCTTTAAGACCTTTCAACTCATCAATCTTACCTGAAATCGCTGCCTCATTCAATACTTTAGTTGTTTCCTGGAACGACGCGGCACTCATAAAGCTTTGGGTTCCCAAAGAAGCTTTGGTAATACCTTGCAATACTGGTGTAGCTGTTGCTGGAACCGCATCACGATACTCTACCAATTTTTTATCTTGGCGACGTAAGGCACTATTCTCTTGACGCAAATCTTTCAAGCTTACTATTTGACCACCGTGCATTACAGAACTTTCTCCTGCATCAGTAACAAACTTCTTGTCATAAATCCAATCGTTCTCTTTTTGAAGAACCCATTTGTCCACGGCTTCTCCTTCAAGGAAACGAGTATCTCCTGGATCCATAATCTCCATTTTCTGCATCATCTGACGCACAATAACTTCGATATGTTTATCGTTGATTTTTACCCCTTGCAAGTTGTATACCTCTTGAATACCGTTCAATACA
>JALRKL010000202.1 GCA_023268875.1 Bacteroidia bacterium | reverse complement strand
AACCGCAATACGGAGACCGCTATTTAGCACGTCAACGGAGTGCTTCTAAAACGGCACTTGGCGATATCTTTGAAGAAGTTTTTAAAGCCCTCGATCAAATTCCAGAAGAACACAGAGAAGACATCGATTATCTTAAAAAACACTATCCATACGCGGGTGAACTTTTGCTCGGACACTTGCGATACGGAACTTACGGAGGTAATTCTATCGAAAATATCCACCCGTTTTTACGTCAGAACAACTGGATGGCTCGCAACCTGATGTTAGCGGGAAACTACAACATTACCAATACTCAAGAACTGTTTGAAGCCCTTATAGATCTTGGACAACAGCCAAAAGAAAAAAGCGACAACGTTCTCATGCTTGAGAAAATCGGTCACTTCATAGATGAAGAAAACCAACGTCTTTTTTCCGTTCTAAAATCACAGGGCTACACCAACTTAGAGATTACCGAAAAGATAAAAACCGAAATATCCATTCCTAAGATCCTCAAGCGAAGTTTTAAAAATATCGATGGTGGATTCAACATGGTTGGACTAATCGGTCATGGTGATGCCTTTATAATCCGCGATCCTTCTGGAATTAGACCATCGCATTATTATGTTGACGACGAGGTAATCGTTGTAGCCAGCGAACGTGCTGCTATACAGATGGCATTTAACATTTACCCGGAAGACGTTCACGAACTTCCCCCGGGAAATGCACTGATCGCCAAAGCCGACGCCTCCTACTCTATTGAAGAAATTATCGAACCTACCGAAAGAAAAAGTTGCAGTTTTGAGCGCATTTATTTCTCGCGAGGAAACGATCAATCCATTTACGCAGAGCGCAAAGAATTGGGACGTCTATTGGCCGAGCCTGTTATGGACATGCTGGCTAACAACCTACCCGATACCGTATTCAGTTATGTTCCCAACACCGCCTCAACCAGTTTTTACGGTTTAATAGATGGAATTCATGAAATCCGCTTAAAAATACAGGCCGAAGCACTTAAAGGCCTCAATGTTTACGATAATCCCGAAAAAGTTGACGAAATTCTCAGTTGGAGACCCCGACGCGAGAAAATTTTGGTGAAAGATGTGAAAATGCGCACCTTCATCACCAACGACACCGACAGGGAAGACCTCGTAACACACGTATACGACATAACCTATGGAGTAGTCAAATCTTGGCAAGACACCTTGGTAATCATGGACGATTCGGTGGTAAGAGGTACCACACTAAAAACCAGCATTTTGCGCCTTTTAGACCGCCTCGAACCAAAAAGAATCATCTTGGTAAGCTCGGCACCACAAATACGATACCCCGATTGTTACGGAATTGACATGAGTAAATTGGGAGATTTTGCCGCGTTCCGCGCCGCTGTGGAACTTCATAAAGAACGTGGAAATGAAACCATCTTGGGGGAAATCTACGCCAAGGCTGTGGCCGAACTACAAAAACCCCATTCGGAACAGCGAAATGTCGTGAAAGATTTATATGCCGACCTTTTGGAAAGCGATATTTCTAGAAAAATAGCAGAAATGGTGCGACCTGCAAATGTTCGTTTTGAATTTGATATGTTATTTCAAACCGTTGAAAATCTACACAAAGCATGTCCGAATGACCTAGGCGATTGGTACTTTACCGGCGATTACCCCACACCTGGTGGAACCGCAGTTGCCAACCGCAGTTTCGTTTTCTACTATGAAGGACGCAAAGAACGCGCCTATTAATCACATAAATAATCCATCAAAAATCATACTTTTGCAACCATGAGCAGCGTGAACGAAATTCTTGACCAACTCAAAAATCAACTTGAGAAGAACCTAGACCACACAACCGCCGAATTCAAACGTATCCGCGCCGGTAAGGCCACTCCAGATATGTTAGAAGGTGTTTTTGTAGATTATTATGGAACAAATACGCCCATCAATCAAGCCGCTAACGTAAATACACCCGATGCCCGTACGATTGTAATTCAACCTTGGGACAAATCTTTAATTAGACCGATAGAAACTGCCATCATAAATAGCAACCTAGGGTTTGCCCCTCAAAATGATGGGGAACAAATTCGTATTAGTTTGCCCCCCGTAACAGAAGAAAGACGTAAAGAGTTGGCGAAAAGATCTAAGGCCGAGTCTGAGAGCTCTAAAGTAGGTATTCGTAACCTTCGTAAAGAAGCCAACGAAAAAATACGCAAACTTAAAAGCGACGGCGTAAGCGAGGATGAAATGACGGTTGGTGAAGACCGCGTTCAAAAAATGGTGGATGTCTATATTAAAAAGACAGAAGACCTGTTAGCCGAGAAAGAAAAAGAAATTATGACGGTATAATCCGCAATTTCTGCTGAACCTCTTTCGCTCTATCTAACAATCCTTCAATATTATCAGCCGTTACCGTAACATGTCCCAATTTTCGATTGGGTCTTGTTTCAGATTTACCGTACATGTGCACGAAAACATCCGTTTGGCCTGACCAATACGCCCCATCATCTAGTTTATAACTTCCAGAAACGGTTTCAGGTCCAACAATATTTATCATTGCCGATGGATATTTCAATTCCATGGGACCTAACTCCATTCCCAATAATATTCGATTCAATTGGGCAAATTGGCTTGTAGCAAAACCTTCAATGCTATGGTGGCCGCTATTATGGGGTCTAGGTGCTATTTCATTAACCCAAATATCACCTCCTTCTGTTAGGAACATCTCCACCGCAAATAATCCAGCTGAGTCAAAAGAGGCAACTACATTTTCAGCAATTTCCCGAGCTTTCTTTAAGATTTTACCGTCTACTAACGATGGCGAATATAAAAATTCAACCAAATTACTTTGCGGATTAAAATACATATCAATCGCCGGAAAGGAACCTCTATTTCCATATATATCAACTGCTACAATTACAGCTAATTCTTTTACGTTTTCCGCAAACTCTTCTAACAGTACCGAGCCTTCAAACGGAGAATTACCGTTTAATAAATCATCCTTTTTGATTATAACAACTCCTTTTCCATCATAACCACCCGTGCGTGATTTCAAAACAACCTTTTCACCCGGAAACCGATCAAGTTCCCAAGTATCCGTTGGCTCTTTTAACATAAAAGGAGCAGTTGGGATACCGTGCTCAACAAAGTAATTCTTTTGTATTCCTTTGTCTTGGATTATTTTCAATACACCCGGCTTGGGAATAATCGTTTTGCCTTCTGCTTCCAACTCTAATAAGGTATCAACTCCGATGTGTTCAATTTCCCAAGTAAGAACATCGGAGACCGCCGCTAATGCGCGAAGGGATTTTGAATCTTTTAATGAACCTTTTATAAAAGCATCTGCCAAGGGCCGAGCTGGACAATCCTCTTGAGATTCTAAAACCGTGTAATGAACTGTAGGGGTTTCGGCTTTAGCCGCTTCTAACAGCATCATTCCTAATTGACCCCCACCTATTATGCCACACGATTTAAGTTTATTCATAATGCAAAAATACCTTCTAAATCATGCATTTCCTTGATTTTTGCGATTTCCGCAAAAATCAAGCAAGAATTGCCTTAATTTTGTATCTTCGAATTATATGCCCGACCCTCTCTCGGTATACCTACTCAACATTAGCACCTCCAATCCCACCTTTAGTTCATGGATTACAGTACTTCTCTGCTTAAGTACAATAGGTTTCTTTTCGGGTATGGAAATCGCTTTTATTTCCGCCAACAAACTCCGAATTGAGCTGCGCAGTAAACAAGGCGTTTTTGGTGGGAAATGGATTGCAAAGTACATTAAGGAACCGAATGAATTTATTTCCACCGTTCTGGTTGCTACAAATTTAGCATTGGTAATATATGGAATTGCCATGGGTGATATTCTCCAATATTACCTTTCGTATTTGGTATCTAGTGGTTTGGCAAATTTTGTATTAACCACGGTAATCAGTACCATCGTTGTTTTAATAACCGCAGAATATATACCCAAGACTATATTCCGACTTCAAGCCGATACCCTGCTCTTTGTGTTTGTGGCTCCGTTTCGATTTGCCCACATATTACTTTGGCCTTTAATAGCCTTCACTAAAGGCGCTTCTACTACGTTATTGTCTTGGTTTACCCAAGGCGATAATACCACGCAAAACAAAGTGTTTTCGAAAGTCGATTTGGATGAATTTATTTCAAGTATCGAAAGTTCAAAGGATGTAGATTCCCAAGAAATTGATACCGAAGCATTCCGGAATGCCCTAGAATTCTCTGAAGTTAACGTACATGAAATAATGGTACCACGTACAGAATTGGTTGGGTTAGAAGTTCATACTTCCATCGATGAATTAACTCAAACGTTTATCGAAACTTCGCTGTCTCGTATATTGATTTACAAGGATACGATCGATAACATCATCGGCTTTGTTCATCACAGCGACCTGTTCCACCAGCCAGAAAAGCTCCATGAAATTTTACACCCTGTTATTATAACCGGTGAAAATACAGAAGCGCAACAACTATTGCGTCGTTTCATACACGAACGTAAAAGTTTAGCTGTGGTCGTTGATGAGTTTGGAGGTACAGCCGGAATTGCAACTGTAGAGGATTTAGTAGAAGAGATTTTTGGAGAAATTAAAGACGAATTTGATACCGAAGATGCATTTGAATTGCAATTAGGGGAAAATCATTATCGTTTTGCCGCCCGATTGGAGGTCGATTACTTGAATGAAAAATATGACTTCGATTTTAAAGAAGGAGATTTTACAACCCTAGGTGGTTACATCATTTTTCATGCAGAACGTATTCCAGAATTGGGAGAAACCCTACGTTTTGAAAATCTTGAATTTCACATCACCAAAATTGACGGTGCCCGCATTGAAGAAGTTGAGTTGAAGCGGTTTTAAAACCGCACAACATAATCATCCGCTTGGTATAAACCAAAAATTCCGTAAACCCCATCAATATTCCCCTCAACTTTTGTAGGTAGCTGAGTAATGCTACTCTGTTGCCATAGATGAGCGTTGCGGTCATTATAATAATGATACAAATCAGAATGTATATTTTCTAAAATTACACGGTACGAATCGGTCCTTTCAACGCTTGAACTTCCTAAAGATCTGTAGAATTCCAAACCCGCGCGCAAACCGTTGAATGTTACATCCGAAAACAACAATTCGCGACTTGAATACACATTATAAGGATTCCTTAAAAAGGCGATATCATTGCCCGAGATCGGCAGTTTTCTGTATTTGTATACGCTGTCGATTATATCCCCCTGCGTATTTTTCTCATAAAGCCAGAATCGCTCCTCCACCCATAATCGATAATAATTATCGTGGTACGCACTGTCCTGAAATAGAACCCTAAAACCCGTCGTACGTCCTAAAAAACTCGCTACAACCGGAAAGGTTTGCACCTGCTGAATGGTGATATTCGAGGGCGATTGTAACTCCCTCGTAAAACCCTTGGTCTTATGCAGAACTTCAACCCGAACCGAATCGTTTCCATTAGGTTTAAACAAAGAGGAAACATACCACCCATCGCGCAAATGTGTTAATGTATATCGCGTTCCACGGGCAACAACGGCAACCGAAGCATCACTTACGTAATTATATGATTCTGTAATTCCCGATACCTTTCCCAACTGAATACGTGCTTGACTATCGGTACATAAAAATGCATTTAAAAAGTATGCGTTGGGCTTTTCAACTCCATCGTCAACAGGCACCTCTTTAACACAAGAAGTAAAAATTCCCCCGAAAAGAAAAACGATATATACCCAACTACGCATTAAAAATCAATTTGATAATTCACAAACGGCAACACAGGCAGTAAACTCACTTGATATAAACTTCGATTTCCCCCATCACCCAAGCCCAAATTTATGTAAAACGGATTTAAACGATTATACGCGTTATAAATTCCAAACACCCACCGGCCTTTTATTTTCTTGGGGGAATTTTTCGCGTAGGTGAACGAAAAATCCAAACGATGGTTATCGAGTGCCCTTAAATTATTTCGATTACCATATAGATAAATATCCTGAGCTGGGTCGCTCGAGGTGGGCGACGGAACTATACCAATTGGACGCGTGTAGGCAAACCCCGAATTGTACATCCAGCTTCCGCTAAACGACCAAGATGGATTGATTTTATAGAAGAAAGTCAAATAAATATTATGCCTACGATCGTATCGAGATGGGAAGGCATCGCCATTATTGATTTTCTCAAAACGACGTGAATTTTGCATCCACGTATACGACAGCAAACCCGACCAACGAGCTCCCGTTCTTTGTATTTGCCCCTCAACCCCTCGTACTTCCCCCGTACCTGAAGTAACCGATTGTTCCCAATTTCGATTGGAGGTGATATAAACAGCCGTTTCGGAGTATTCCAATATATCCCGGAAATCACGCTCAAATGCTTCTACTTGCCATTGCCAATTTCGGCCAATCGCATGAGAGAACCCAAGCGATCTTTGTATGGATTGCGCCGGTTTGAATTTCGCCGTTGATGGTACCCATAAATCTGAAGGCAAACCCATACTCAAATTGTTTAATTGATGGAAAAACTGACGATTTTGGGAAACGCTAGCCTTCAACCAAGCCTTCTTACCCAACTTCCAACGGGCATTAAAACGCGGTTCCGGCAATACATAATACTGACCCAAGCCTAAATTGTAATAAACCAAACGAGTACCTAAGTCATAATTTCCCCAAACACCTCCTGTTAATTCCCATTTCATAAAGCCATTTATCTCGGGGGTGTTTATCAATTCATCGCTGAAGAGGAATACATTTTCGACACTATCGTTACTCGAAAATAATTCCCTTCGATTGGGTCTGAAACTATGATACGTATAACCTGCACCAACTATCGATTTTAAACGTGGACTCCATTGTTGTCCCCACTCGAACGCCGTTTCTACGTCATATATTCCATTTGAAACCTCATAATCAGATGATTCGATATTCTCTAACCTGCCATTGATACGTTCTTCGTTATTGTATGAACGATTGTGTGAAAATTTATAAGATGTGTAATACGATTTAAATAATAGCGAGGTTCCCGAACCGCTAGACCAATTCCATTTTATTGAAGCTACTTCATTTCCCCAACGAGAAATATCCTCTGCCCGCTCCAAAATTCGTTTTTCATCCTTCCGATATATTTGTTGATCAATCAAGCCAGCATAATCCTGACCCGAATACGCCATTAATGTCAACCGACTTCGTTCTGAAAATCGATGTGTAATTTTCGCATTCAAATCCCAAAAATTATATCTATTAATTAACCCCGCATCCGCTAACGACGTATTTGAAACGATTGGAGCTACTAAAAAATCAAAAAAACTCCGCCGTGCAGCCACCATAAACGATGTTTTATCCGTGAAAAGAGGGCCCGTTAAAAAAAGTCGACTAGAAAGCAATCCTAAATTGGCGCTGCCTTGGAACTGTTCAGGATCTCCTTCTTTAGTATCTACCTGAATTACGCTGCTTAATCTGCCTCCATGATTGGCGGGAAAAGTACCGCGATAAAAACGAGCGTTCTTTATTATATCCCCATTGAATACCCCAAACAGGCCATACATATGGTAGGGATTGTAAATGGGAACGTCGTCTAAAAGGATCAAATTTTGATCTGCAGCTCCCCCTCTAACATACATTCCAAAAACACCTTCACTACCTGAAACCACCCCAGGAGTCGCCGAAAACGCTCTTAAAATGTCCACTTCCCCGAAAAAATGAGGGAATTTCTCCAATTGCGAACCATTCATGGACACTCGATCGGTCCAACCCTCTTCCGTTTTGGGCAAATCTGATTTTTGCTTTACCCGTACTTCTGCCTCTTCCATTCGGTCCAACTCTGGCACCATAATATATGGTCGATATATGGTTTTACCTTGTCCGAAAAACGTATCTCGAAAGGATTGAAATCCGTAATAATAGATTGCCAAAACCACAATCGTATCCTCTGATTGAAAATGAAAAATTCCTTGACTATTTGAATAAACTACCCGTCTCTCATTCTCCGCAAAAACGGTAGCTCCTATAACACGCTCTCCTGTAATTCCATTCGTTAAACTCCCTGAAATACGCAAAGCTTTATCGATGGGTTTCCAAGGTTTTAATACGATTGCCTGATCTAAAACTAGTGCAAAATCAAGCCCAAAACGATGTAAAAAATCTCTGAGCGCATCTGAAGCCACCTGATTTTTATACCGAATTTGAAATTCCCTTTTTTGTGGTGTTAACGCCGCGTCGTACTGAAAGTATACACCCGTTATAGATTCAAAAGATTCTAGGGCTTTCCGAAAATCTTTGGTTGTTAGGTCCCAGTCTATTCGTTTTTTTAGGGCATCTCCGGCCTGCGCATTAAGCAAACTCGAAAATGTACTAAACAATAGGAAAACAAGTAACCTTCGAAGCACCACGGGTCAATATTAAGATTATTTTAACAATGAATCCGCATAATCAAAAGCCTTTTTCAAAGCTTCGGTTGTGCGCACCGCAGGATTTTCGCGAATTTTATCTTCTTCTTTCTTAATTTCCTCAAATAAGGCCGAAGTTGCTTTTTCTGTTACATATTGATTCAGATCCGTTTGAATGTCGTTATCTAAGCCAAGGAACATTTTATTTTTATTAATCTTAATTACGGTTGGTTCCCATAATTTTGATAAAGAAACGCCGTCTAACGCTTTTTTTACTTCAGGTTTAAAAGCTTTGCCAAATGAACACGGTTGCGCTCACCACCGGATAGGTCTTTAATATACTTCTGTTGGTCAGTGCCTTTAAAGTTAAAACGGCTACAGTATGCACGGCTATTTATCTCAAAGTTACCGATGCGAATAATGTCTTGGTCGTCAGAGATTTCTTTCCACACGGTGTTATTTTCATTCATGTGGTCACGGAACTGTTCAACCGCCGCTATTTGCACGGTGTCACCTAAATCAATTGTGCCCGAATCAGGTTGCTCTGCACCAGTTAGCATTCTAAACAAGGTTGATTTACCCGCACCGTTAGGACCGACAATACCTACAATAGCACCTTTGGGAACGTTAAATGACAAGTCATCAATGAGAACTCGATCGCCATAGGATTTTTTCAGGTTTGATACTTCGATTACCTTGTCGCCTAAGCGCTCACCCGGCGGAATGAATAGTTCGTTGGTTT
>JALRKL010000126.1 GCA_023268875.1 Bacteroidia bacterium | reverse complement strand
AAAGGTTTACCGGTACGTGGTCAGAAAACCCGCACAAACGCACGTACTCGTAAAGGTAAGAAAAAGACCGTTGCAGGTAAGAAAAAAGCAACGAAATAATTAAGCACGTAATTTAACATGGCTCAAAAGAAAGCACAAAAGAAAAAAGTTAAAGTAGATGCACTTGGACAGGTTCACATACGTGCAACCTTCAATAACGTCATCATTTCGGTAACTAATATGGAAGGACAAGTTATTTCTTGGTCTTCTTCAGGGAAAATGGGTTTCCGTGGTTCCAAGAAAAACACACCATATGCTGCTCAGGTAGCAGTATTGGATTGCGCAAAAGTAGCATATGATGCTGGTTTGCGTAAGGTGGATGTGTTTGTTAAAGGACCCGGATCTGGACGCGATAGCGCAATCCGTAATTTACAAACTGTTGGAATCGAAGTAGGAACTATCACCGATATCACTCCTATGCCGCACAACGGATGTCGTCCTCCTAAACGTAGAAGAGTTTAATAAAAGTAAAATTTCATGGCAAGATATACAGGTCCTAAGTCCAAAGTTTCTCGTCGTTTTAGAGAAGCGATTTTCGGAAGAGATAAAGCCCTTGAGCGTAAAAATTACGGTCCAGGTCAGCACGGAAATTCCCGTCGACGCCCCAAGCAATCGGAATACGCAGTTCAGTTATCTGAAAAGCAAAAGGCAAAATACATTTATGGAGTGCTTGAAAAGCAGTTCCGTAATACCTTTAACAAAGCAGCGGCGAAAAAGGGTATCACCGGTGAGAACCTTTTGCGTTTCTTAGAAGCTAGATTGGACAACACTGTTTACCGCATGGGAATCGCTCCTACTCGTAGAAGCGCACGTCAGTTGGTATCGCACCGTCATATTACTGTAAACGGTGAGGTTGTTAATATCCCAAGTTATCAACTACGTCCAGGCGATGTGGTTGCTGTTCGTGAGCGCTCTAAATCATTAGAGGTTGTTGCGGGTGGTACTACATTGGCACAGTCTCGTTTTAGCTGGATACAGTGGAACGGTAAAGATATGCAAGGCACGTTTGTAACCTATCCCGAACGTTCAGAAATTCCTGAGAATATCAAGGAAAATCTAATCGTCGAGTTATACAGTAAATAATAATTAATTCAAAAAACTATGGGTGTTATACCATTTCAAAAACCAAATAAGGTTGTAATGACCAAATCCAATGAAGCCACTGGGACGTTTGAATTCTTCCCCTTGGAAAAAGGATATGGCGTTACCATCGGAAATGCCATGCGCCGCGTGTTGCTTTCTTCTCTTGAGGGTTATGCAATTTCAGCGGTAAAAATACAAGGCGCCGATCATGAATTCTCAACCGTAAAAGGTATAGTAGAAGATGTAGTGGAAATTGTATTAAACTTGAAACAAGTTCGTTTTAAATCAAATACAAGTTCTGATGAGCAGGATAAGTTATTTATTTCCATAAAAGGAAAGGATCAATTTCTTGCCGGCGATATTGGACGCTACACAAACGACTATTCTATCCTAAATCCAGAATTGGTAATCTGCAATATGGATCCTACCGTAAACCTAGAATTAGAACTTACTATTTCTAAAGGTAGAGGTTACGTTCCTGCAGAAGAAAATAAGCAAAAAGATGCTCCAATTGGTGTAATCGCGGTTGATTCTATCTACACGCCAATAAAAAATGTGAAATTTAACATTGAAGATTATCGCGTTGAGCAAAAGACGGATTTCGAAAAGTTGGTGATGGATGTTACGACAGATGGTAGTATTCACCCAGAAGAAGCATTGAAAGAAGCTGCGAAGATTTTAATTGAGCACTTCGTGCTATTTAGTGACGAAAACATTATGCCTGAGACTAAAGTTTCAAGCATCGTGGAAGAAGTTGATGAAAGCTTCCTACAAATGCGTAAGATTCTTAAAACACCACTTGCTGATTTAGATTTATCTGTACGTGCTTACAATTGTTTGAAAGCCGCAGAGATCAAAACTTTAGGAGAATTGGTGAATTATCACATTGACGACCTATTGAAATTCCGAAACTTCGGTAAAAAATCACTCTCTGAATTAGAAGAGTTTGTGAGAGATCGTGGTTTGCATTTTGGTATGGACGTTTCTAAATACAATCTTAACGACGATTAAATAAATGAGACACGGTAAAAAAATAAACCATTTGGGTAGAACTACGTCACACCGTAAAGCGATGTTGGCGAACATGGCTTCCTCTTTGATCAAACATAAACGTATCGTTACTACAGTAGCTAAGGCCAAGGCATTACGTGTTTACGTAGAGCCCTTAATTACCAAAAGTAAGGATGCTTCTACTCACAATCAGCGTACAGTTTTTGCTTACTTAAAAGATAAGCATGCGGTAAGCGAACTTTTTACTGTAGTAGGTGAAAAGGTTGCTAGTCGTCCAGGTGGATACACACGTATTCTTAAAATTGGAAATCGTATGGGTGATAATGCGGATATGGCTATGATTGAATTGGTGGATTTCAATGAATTCTTTGAAGGCTTCAAGAAAGACGAGAAGAAGAAATCTAACACCCGCCGTTCACGTCGTGGAACAGCTGCTAAAGCGGCTCCTGCGGCTCCTGCGAACACGGTTGATCAAGACGTTGAAGTAGTAGAGGAGAATCCTGAATCTTCTTCTGAAGAAGCTTCTACTGAGGAATAATTAAATCCCTAAAATACATTAAAAGGCCAGCTGATTCAGTTGGCCTTTCTTTTTTTAATATGAAAGTGTTAATGGCAATCTAAAATATTACTCCGTGTTTTCAGATCGTAAATTGCCTAAATATGTTGTTGAATCAATGCAACGAGTGTGTTTTTGTCAACTACTCCCGATTTCCTCCAAATTTGTTTTCCCTTTTTGAAAAGAATTAAGGTGGGTACACCTTGAATATTCATTGATTGTGAAACCTGTGGGTTTTTATCTACGTCGATCTTGACTATGCTAGCGGAATTACCTATCTCACCTTTAACAGTTTCTAAAATGGGGGCTTGCACTTTACATGGACCACACCAAGAAGCCGTAAAATCTACCAATACGGGTTTGTCCTGATTGATAAGTTCTTTGAATTTGCCCATATTATTGAAATTTCTTTAGATTCGTCCATGGTCCCCCATTGTGAACATCAAATCCTGCTTTTTGCAAAATACTTTTAGCCGAAGAACTGCGCATGCCAGATGCACAACACGTTATCACGGGTTTTTCCTTTGATATTTTTTTGATAGAAGTAGATAATTTATCGAGAGGTATATTCACAGATTTTTTTAAATGTCCGCCCTTAAATTCCGCCGGACTGCGAACATCGATAATTTGAGCTCCATTAGCGATTAGTTCGCTTAAATCAACTTTGGTTTTCTGTCCAAAGAGTAATGATAAAATTCCCATACTTCAAAATTCGCGATAAAAGGTTTTATCATCCGTGACTATTCTCACAGTGATAGTCCCATTTCTTGAATTATGTGATCGGCTTCGCTAACATATTTTAATACATACAACACATACCGTATATCACAGCCGATGCTACGTGAATAATCTTCATTCCAGGCATAGTCATTAATAGTAGCGGTAAAGCTTCTATCAAAGTTTAATCCGATTAATTCACCACTTGCATTTAAAACGGGAGATCCAGAATTACCACCGGTAGTATCCATATTGTAGAGAATGCCAACAACAATTTTTCCAGTTTTAGGATCTTTAAAAATAGCAGGAACTTTCTTCTGTCTTAGTTTATCTTGAACTTGTTCCGGGAGTCTATAATCGGGTAGGGTATTGGCTTTTTCAAAAACCCCATCCAGCGAAGTGAATGGGTAGTGAATTTCACCGTCATTTGGTTTATAGCTTTTTATATATCCATATGTTAGACGCAAAGTGCTATTAGCATCGGGTATAAACTGAGATTGTAAAAAATCTTCCCTGAAACCAATATATTGGGGCATTAAGGCAGAAAGTTCCAATTCTGTTTCTTTCCATATAGTTAAGATTTTGGTACGCTGCGGTGTCAGTTTGTTTACCACATCCACTACAATATCTTTCTTTATTTTGTTTAAAAGCTTTTCTGGTTTCCGATCAATATAATCTTTGATTTTCTCTTCATCTAAAAGCAAACTTGTTTCTATTTCGTCAATGGTTTTATAGCTTAACGCACTGGGAATTATTCCATTCCCTTTTAATTCTGGAATGTTGACCGTATTCTTATAAATTCCGTTTATGATGTCCACAAAGGCGCGTTTCTCCAATTCTTTATCTGTAAAAGGATACAAGCGAGAGGCTCGCTTTTGAAATTCATTGATTATAGAGTCATGGTTGTTTTTATTCTTTGTGGAAGCTTTCAATAATGCATTCGTTTGTATACAGAGTTCGGCCATTTGTAGAACCTTAGACTGTCGCGGGAATACATTACTGTAAAAATGTGCAGCACCATATTGATTTCTGATTTTCCAGATATTTTCAATTCGTTCCACAACTTTTGCTGCTTGAGCTCCTTTGGGTGTTCCGTTTTTATAAACCGTTTTTAATGCGATATCCTGGCTTTGCCTAGCAGCTACCACATTGGTTCGTCTTAACCCTTGCATTTTACCGCGATAGTTCTTCTCTACATTCTCCATTCCTTGTATGGTTCCAGCAAACCTTAGTCTCTTGGAAGTGTTTCCCTCGCTTAATTCTTTCATCCAATCGATGTAGGTCTTATAAAATGATTGTATAGTCGGTAACTGTACTTCTTGTTGGAATTTTAAATAAGAACCGCTTTCATGACGATAGGTTCTACCAGGATATCCCATGATAAAAACGAAATCATTTTCTTGGGTTCCGTTTGGATTAATCTTTAATGTTTTCTTTGGTTTGTAAGGAATATTATCTTTTGAGTATGCAGCGGGCTTCCCGTCTTTGCCAACATAAGCGCGAACGAGCGAGAAGTCACCGTTGTGTCGAGGCCATTCCCAATTATCAGTATCTCCACCAAATTGTCCTACCGTTAAGGGAGGGGCCATAACTAGGCGCACATCCTTTAAGTATATATAGCGGAATAAGGTATAACTCTTTCCTATAAACATCTCAGATATTTCAATGGTTAAATCTGGATATTTAGAGCGTTCCTCCGTTAATATATCCTCGATGTTTTTTCCA